>JBBRSX010000080.1:0-26765 GCA_038244925.1 Hyphomicrobiales bacterium
CGCCGCGCTCTCCCAGATCGAGCGTCAGTTCGGCAAGGGCTCGGTGATGAAGCTGGGCAAGAACGACCGTTCGATGGATATCGAGACGATTTCGTCGGGATCGCTCGGGCTCGACATCGCGCTCGGTGTCGGCGGTCTGCCACGGGGCCGGGTGGTCGAGATCTACGGGCCGGAATCCTCGGGCAAGACCACGCTGGCGCTGCACACGGTGTCCGAGGCCCAGAAGAAGGGCGGCATCTGCGCCTTCATCGACGCCGAACATGCGCTCGACCCGGTCTATGCGCGCAAGCTCGGCGTCAACATCGACGAACTCCTGATCTCGCAGCCCGACACCGGCGAGCAGGCGCTGGAAATCTGCGACACGCTGGTGCGCTCCGGCGCGGTCGATGTGCTGGTCGTCGACTCGGTCGCCGCCCTGGTGCCGAAGGCCGAACTCGAAGGCGAGATGGGTGATTCGCTGCCGGGCCTGCAGGCGCGGCTGATGAGTCAGGCGCTGCGCAAGCTCACTGCCTCGATCAACAAGTCCAACACCATGGTGATCTTCATCAACCAGATCCGCATGAAGATCGGTGTGATGTATGGCTCGCCGGAAACCACCACCGGCGGCAACGCGCTGAAGTTTTATGCCTCCGTCCGTCTCGACATCCGCCGCATCGGCGCGATCAAGGAACGCGACGAAGTGGTCGGCAACCAGACCCGCGTCAAGGTGGTGAAGAACAAGCTGGCGCCGCCGTTCAAGCAGGTCGAATTCGACATCATGTATGGCGAGGGCGTCTCCAAGATGGGTGAAATCCTCGACCTCGGCGTCAAGGCCGGCATTGTCGAGAAGTCCGGCGCCTGGTTCTCCTATGACAGCCAGCGGCTCGGGCAGGGACGCGAAAACTCAAAGGCGTTCCTCAAGGCCAACCCTGATATGACCGCCAAGATCGAAATGGCGATCCGCCAGAACTCGGGTCTGATCGCCGAGCAGATCCTGGCCGGCTCGCCCGAGCGCGATGCCGACGGCGAGGATCCGGAGGCCGAGGGATAAGACTTTCTGAAACCTGGTTCGCGTAGCCAGAGTTTCGACAAAACGGGTGCTTGAAGACGTTGAGTTGCCGACGTCTTCAGCGCCCGTTTTTGTTTTGGGCTGCACCCGCCATGTCCGACCCGGGTCCATTCTACTTTGCATGGGGTTGTTTTCGCGATTTTGTGTCTGGACCCGCCGGAACCTGCGGATGTGTGAGCATGATCCGGAAAAGTGGACGCCGGTTTTCCGAAAAGATCATGCTCAAACAAGAAGATGGTCGACGAGCATGATTTACCTCAGTTGAAGCATGCTCTATCGCTCACGGCAAACCGTTCAACGCCAACCCTGAACCGACCATGACGAGAAGGCTTGTTACCGCGTCACTACTCCGCGGCCTGCGCGTACTCCGCGATCGGCGGGCACGAGCACACCAGGTTGCGGTCGCCATAGACGTTGTCGACGCGCCCGACCGGGCACCAGTATTTGTCCGTCCGCGAGGTGCCGGCCGGGAAACAGCCCTCGATCCGGCTATAGGCGCGCGACCACGCATCATCCGCAATATCGTGCACGGTGTGCGGGGCGTGGCGCAGCGGCGAGGCCTCGACCTTCCAGCGGCCTTTTTCGATTTCGGTAATCTCGTTGCGGATCGCGATCATCGCATCGCAAAATCGGTCCAGTTCGGCCTTCGATTCCGATTCGGTCGGCTCGATCATCAGCGTGCCCGGCACCGGAAAGCTCATGGTCGGGGCGTGGAAGCCGTAGTCGATCAGCCGCTTGGCGATGTCGTCGACGGTGACGCCGCTGGTCGTCTTCAACGGCCGGGGATCGACGATGCATTCATGCGCCACCCGGCCCTTGGCGTTCTTGTAGAGCACCGGGAAATGCGGATCGAGTTTGGTGGCGATGTAGTTGGCGTTGAGGATCGCAAGCTCGGTGGCGCGCGTCAGGCCTTCGCCGCCCATCATCAGAATGTAGATGTAGGAGATGGTCAGGATCGACGCCGAGCCGAATGGCGCCGCCGACACCGGGCCAACGGGCGCTGTGCCATCGGCGGCGGGGTGCCCCGGCAGGAACGGCTCGAGATGCGCTCTTACGCCGATCGGGCCCATGCCTGGGCCGCCGCCGCCATGCGGAATGCAGAACGTCTTGTGCAGGTTGAGATGGCTGACATCGGCGCCGTAATCGCCGGGCCGCGACAGCCCGACCTGCGCGTTCATGTTGGCGCCGTCGAGATAGACCTGTCCGCCATTGATGTGAACGATGTCGCAAATCTCGCGGATGTGCTCCTCGAACACGCCATGCGTTGAGGGATAGGTGATCATGACCGCGGCGAGATCGCTGGAATGTTTCTCCGCCTTGTTGCGCAGGTCGTTCACATCAACGTCACCTCTGATGTCACAGGCGACCACCACCACATCCATGCCGACCATGCTGGCGGAGGCCGGGTTGGTGCCATGCGCGGAGGAGGGGATCAGGCACACTTTCCGATGCGGCTCGCCGCGCGCGGCGTGATAGCCGCGGATCGCCAGCAATCCGGCATATTCGCCCTGGGCGCCCGAATTCGGCTGCAGCGAGATCGCGTCATAGCCGGTGATGTCGCACAGCCACTGCTGCAGCCGGGCGAACAGCGCGTGATAGCCTTTGGCCTGCTCCGACGGCGCGAACGGGTGCAGGTTGCCGAACTCGGGCCAGGTCAGCGGGATCATTTCCGAGGTCGCGTTCAGCTTCATGGTGCAGGAGCCGAGCGGAATCATGGCGCGGTCGAGCGCGAGATCGCGGTCCGAGAGCTTGCGCATGTAGCGCAGCAGCTCGGTCTCGGAGCGATGGGCGTGAAACACCGGATGGGTCAGGAATGCGCTGTCGCGCTTCAACCCGCCGGGCAGCGCCTCGCGCGCACTCGCTTCGATATCCGGGTAGGAAAGCTTGCCGCCGAACGCGCGCCACACCGCCTCGATCACCGCGGGCGTGGTGGTCTCGTCGACCGCAATGCCAAGTGTGCCTTCGCCGATCCGCAGATTGATCTGCTCGGCTACCGCCCGCGCCACGATCTCGTTCGCTTTCGCGCCGGCGTCCACCGTGATCGTATCGAAAAAGTTTTGCGACTTCGGCACCAAGCCGAGTTTCGCCAGCCCCGCCGCCAGCACCGCCGCGCGCCGGTGCACCGTGCGGGCTATGTGCGTCAATCCTTCCGGGCCGTGATAGACCGCGTACATCGAGGCGATCACCGCCAGCAGCACCTGCGCGGTGCAGATGTTGGAAGTGGCCTTTTCGCGGCGGATATGCTGCTCGCGGGTTTGCAGCGCCAGCCGATAGGCCGGTGCGCCGCGCGAATCCACCGACAGCCCGACGATGCGGCCGGGCAGCGAACGCTTCAGCGCGTCGCGCACCGCCATGTAGGCCGCATGCGGGCCGCCATAGCCCATCGGCACGCCAAAGCGCTGCGCTGAACCAATCGCAATGTCGGCGCCGAGTTCGCCGGGCGAAGCGATCAGCGTCAGCGCCAGCAGGTCGGCGGCGACGACGGCAAGTCCGCCCCTGGCGCGCAGCACCGCGATTGCCGGCCGCAAGTCGCGCACCGCGCCTGAGGTGCCCGGATATTGCAGCAGCGCGCCGAACACCTCGGCCTTGTCGAGATCGGTGAGGGGATCGCCGACGATCAGTGACCATCCCAGCGGCTCGGCGCGGGTGCGCAGCACCGCCAACGTCTGCGGATGGACTTCAGCGTCGACAAAAAACGATCTCGCCTTCACCTGCGACGCGCGTTCGGCCAGCGCCATGCCTTCCGCCGCGGCGGTGGCTTCATCGAGCAGCGAGGCGTTGGCGACGTCGAGCCCGGTGAGGTCGCAGATCATGGTCTGGAAGTTGAACAAGGCTTCGAGCCGGCCCTGGCTGATCTCCGGCTGGTAGGGCGTGTACGCCGTGTACCAGGCCGGGCTCTCCAGAATGTTGCGCTGGATCACCGCGGGCAGGATCGTGCCGGAATAGCCTTGGCCGATCAGCGAGGTGAACACCCGGTTTTGCGCCGCGAGCTCGCGCATATGCGACAGCGCCTCGGTCTCGCTCAACGCGCGTCCGAGATCGAGCGGCGCCTTCTGCCGGATCGACGACGGCAGCGTCTGGCCCATCAACTCGCCCAGCGATTTCGCGCCGACCGTTTCCAGCATCGCGGCGACATCGCGCGGCGAGGGGCCGATGTGGCGGCGCACGAAATCGGTGGCGGCTTCAGCGACAGTCTTGAGCGGCGCGTTCATGAGATATTCCTTAAGCCGTGTGCGTGGCGTAGGCGGCTTCGTCCATCAGGCCGCCGAGTTCGCTTTTGTCTGAAATCTTCAGCTTGAAGAACCAGGCCTTGCCGCCGGCGTCGGAATTCACCAGCGCCGGCTCGGCGGCGAGGGCGTCGTTGACCTCGAGCACTTCGCCGGAGATCGGCGCATAGACGTCGGACGCGGCTTTGACGGATTCGACCACGGCGGCGGCCTCCGCCTTCTTCAGGGTGCGGCCGACCTTCGGCAGTTCGACGAACACCACGTCGCCGAGCTGCGACTGCGCGTAGTCGGTAACCCCGATGGTGGCGACGTCGCCCTCGATGCGGAGCCATTCGTGGTCGGTGGTGAACAGCGTCGTCATGAAAATTTCCTCATGTTCTGCGTTTGCAAATTTCAGCGTTTATAGGTGTTGGGAACGAACGGCATCGGCGCGACCTTCAGCGGCAGGCGCTGCCCGCGCACCTCGGCAAATACCTGGGTGCCGTTGGCGGCCAGCGCTGTCGGCAGATAGCCCATCGCGACCGGCGCATTGAGGCTCGGCCCGAAACCGCCTGACGTGACCTTGCCGATTGGCTCACCGGCGGCAGCGTCCGCAAACAGCAGGGCACCCTCGCGCACCGGGGCACGGCCTTCCGGCAGCAACCCGACGCGGCGGCGCGGTGCGCCGCTTGCGAACTGGGCCAGAATCTTTTCCGCACCTGGAAATCCACCGGCGCGGGCGCCGCCGTTGCGGCGGCTCTTCTGCACCGACCATTCCAGCGCGCCGTCGACCGGCGTCGTGGTGGTGTCGATGTCATGGCCATAGAGGCAGAGGCCGGCTTCCAATCTCAGGCTGTCACGTGCGCCGAGGCCGATCGGCAGCACGTCGGCATTGTCCAGCAGCGCCGTTACCAGCGCTTCGGCGCGGTCGGCCGGCAACGAAATCTCGAACCCGTCCTCGCCGGTATAGCCGGAGCGCGAGACGAAAGCGTCGATGCCGGCGACGTTGCGGGGACCGGTGTCCATGAAGCGCATCGCCGTCACGTCTGCACAAAGTTTCGCCAGCGCCGAGCAGGCTTTCGGCCCCTGCAGGGCGACCAGCGCGCGATCGCCAAGCGAATCAATCACGCAAACATCCGACAGGTGCGCGCGCAGATGCGCCTCGTCCTCGGCCTTGCAGGCGGCGTTGACCACCAGAAAAAGATGATCGCCGAAATTCGCCACCATTAGATCGTCGAGAATGCCGCCGTCGCTGTTGGTGAACTGCGCGTAGCGCTGCCGTCCCGGTGCCACCGCCACGATGTCCTGCGGCACCAGCCGTTCCAGCGCCAGTGCAGCGTCCAACACCTTGCCGGACTTCGGGCGCAGCGCGAGCTGGCCCATATGCGAGACATCGAACAGGCCGGCATTGGTGCGGGTATGCAGGTGTTCCCTGAGCACGCCGGCCGGGAATTGCACCGGCATCTCATAGCCCGCAAAGGGAACCAGCTTGCCGCCGCGCGCCACATGGAGCGCGTGCAAGGGTGTGCGTTTCAAAGGAAATTCGTCGCGTGCAAGCATCCAGAGGCCCTCAAGGGGTCTCGAGGACCAGTCCCCAAAACCCGAAAGAAAGCCCCATCTGTCGCTGTGCCTGAGAGTATTATCCCGTCGGCGGACGCCTCCCGGGCCAAAGGCCCTTCGGCGTCTCTTTCCAGATGCTAGTCAGTCACGCGGTTCGTTTGCCTGAGAGTTTCCGGGGCGGTTGCTCCTTCGGCGCCGGCGCTTAAGCCGATCTCTCCCGACGTGACGTATTCAACAGATAGGAGGGAAACACAGCCGAGCCAAGCCTGTCAACGCGATGCAACATTAATCAACCGGTCTCGCAGCCAGTCTTGTGTGGTGCGGCAAGCCTATGATCCGCCTGCACAGTTTCTGGACACCGCGATTGGCCTTGTCTAAAAGCGTTCCGGGGAGCGCGGTCGCGCTCCAAGTCATTGATTTGCGCATGATCTTCGCGCCAAACCGCTTCACACTTTGGCGGATCATGCGCGCGGATTCAGGTGATTTGCGGCCTGAGCCGGCCAAATTTCCGATTGGATGAACATGAGCGGCGTTAACGATATCAGGTCAAAATTTCTGGACTACTTTGCCGAGAACGGCCACGAGATCGTGTCGTCGTCGCCGCTGGTGCCGCGCAACGACCCGACCTTGATGTTCACCAATGCCGGCATGGTGCAGTTCAAGAACGTCTTCACCGGCGTCGAGAAGCGCGGCTATCAGCGCGCCACCACCTCGCAGAAATGCGTCCGAGCCGGCGGCAAGCACAACGACCTCGACAATGTCGGCTACACCGCGCGGCATCTCACCTTCTTCGAGATGCTCGGCAATTTCTCCTTCGGTGATTACTTCAAGGAGCGGGCGATCGAACTCGCCTGGAACCTGGTCACCAGGGAGTTCGGGCTGAAGAAGGACAAGCTGCTCGTCACCGTCTATCACACCGACGACGAGGCGTTCGATCTCTGGAAGAAGATTGCGGGCTTCAGCGACGATCGCATCATCCGGATCCCGACCTCGGATAATTTCTGGGCGATGGGCGATACAGGACCCTGCGGGCCCTGTTCGGAGATTTTCATCGACCGTGGCGAACACATCTGGGGTGGACCGCCGGGCAGCCCGGAAGAGGACGGCGATCGCTTCCTCGAATTCTGGAATCTCGTTTTCATGCAGTTCGAGCAGGTGACGAAGGAAGAGCGCCAGCCATTGCCGCGTCCCTCGATCGACACCGGCCTGGGGCTGGAACGCATGGCCGCCATCCTGCAAGGCGTCGACAGCGTCTTCGAGACCGACCTTTTCCGCAACCTGATCGATGCCACCGCTTCCGCGCTCGGCCACGCCCCGCAGGAGCAGACCGCCGCCTCGTTCCGGGTCATTGCCGACCATCTGCGCTCCTCGGCCTTCCTGATTTCCGACGGCGTGCTGCCGTCGAACGAGGGCCGCGGCTATGTGCTGCGCCGGATCATGCGCCGCGCGATGCGCCATGCGCAGCTGTTGGGCGCGCGCGATCCGCTGATGCATCGTCTGGTCTGGGCGCTGGTCCGCGAGATGGGCCAGGCCTATCCGGAACTGGTGCGTGCGGAAAAATTGATCGAGGAAACGCTGCTGCTCGAAGAAGCGCGCTTCCGCAAGACGCTGGAGCGCGGGCTCACGATCCTCGACGAGAAGAGCGCCGGGCTGAAAAAAGGCGACATGTTCGACGGTGACACCGCGTTCACGCTGTACGACACCTATGGCTTCCCGCTCGATCTGACCCAGGACGCGTTGAAGTCGCGCGGCATCAGCGTCGATCAGGCCTCGTTCACCGACGCGATGGACCGCCAGCGCGCCAAGGCGCGGGCGTCATGGTCCGGCAGCGGCGACATCGCCAGCGAGAACGTCTGGTTTCCGCTGCGCGAGAAACTCGGCGCCACCGAATTCCTCGGCTATGACACCGAGACTGCCGAGGGCGTGGTGACGGCGCTGGTCAAGGACGGCAAGGACGCCGACAGCCTCAAGACCGGCGAAACCGGCGCGATCGTAATGAACCAGACGCCGTTTTACGCGGAGTCCGGTGGCCAGGTCGGCGACACCGGCCTGATGACCGGCGAGGGCGTCAAGTTCCGCGTCACCGAAACCCAGAAGAAGGTCGGCGATCTCTTCGTGCATGTCGGCACGGTGGAGCAGGGCACCCTGAAGCTGGGCACTGCTTTACAGCTCGACGTCGACCATGCGCGCCGTTCGTCGATCCGGGCGCATCACTCGGCGACGCATCTGCTGCATGAGGCGCTTCGGCAGGTGCTCGGCGATCACATTGCCCAGCGCGGTTCGCTGGTGGCGCCGGATCGCCTGCGGTTCGACTTCGTGCACCCGAAGCCGATCACCGCGGAAGAACTCGCCCGCGTCGAGGACATCGCCAACGAGGTGGTGCTCGAAAACGACGAGGTGACGACGCGGCTGATGGCGGTCGACGATGCCCGCGAAGCCGGCGCGCGTGCGCTGTTCGGCGAAAAATACGGCGACGAGGTTCGCGTGGTGTCGATGGGCCAGAGCGCCCGCGAGCACGGCCAGAACGCGCTCGGCTGGTCGGTCGAGCTGTGCGGCGGCACCCATGTGCGCCGCACCGGCGATATCGGTATCATCTCGGTGACCGGCGAAAGCGCGGTGTCGTCGGGCGTGCGCCGTATCGAGGCGCTGACCGGCCGTCACGCGCGCAAACACGCCAATGACACCATGACGATCGCAAAGACGGCGGCCTCCGAACTGCGCACCACGGTCGACGACATGCCGGCGCGGATCGCAGCGCTGATGGAAGAGCGCAAGAAGCTCGAGCGCGACCTCTCGGAAGCGCGCAAGAAGCTCGCGATGGGCGGCAGTGGTGCAGGCAACGGCGCTGCTGCGGCCAGCGGCGTGCGCGAAGTCGGTAACGTCAAGCTGCTGGCCCGTGCGGTGGAAGGCGTCGAGACCAAAGACCTCAAGAGCCTGGTCGACGACGGCAAGAAGCAGATCGGTTCCGGCGTGGTCGCGATTGTCGGAGTCACCGAGGACGGCAAGGCCGGCATTGTTGTCGGCGTCACGGCGGACCTGACCTCGCGCTTCAACGCGGTGGAATTGGTGCGCAAGGGGTCCGAGGTGCTCGGCGGCAAGGGCGGCGGCGGGCGGCCCGACATGGCGCAAGCGGGCGGACCCGATGGCACGAAAGCCGATGCGGCGCTTTCGGCGATCGAACAAGCCATAGCCGGCGCGTAGTCGAGGAAATTCATCGTGGCAACCGTTCCGGGCAAACGCGCGATCAGCGACCCGGACCTGCGGGACCGGCTCTACGAACTGCTCGAACACGACCACCTGCCGCATTCGGTCGGCTCGCGCTTCGTCCGGCTGATTGTCACCGTCATCGTCGTCGACGTGCTGGCGGCGATCCTGGCCTCGGTGCCGGAATACGACGCAAAACTGAATCACCTGTTTACGGCCGTCGAGGTCGCTGCCGTCCTGGCATTTGCGCTGGAATATCTGGCGCGGATCTGGAGCGTCGTCGGTCATTCGCTGCGCGACATGACGCCGACGCGGGCGCGCCTGGAATACGCGCTGTCGAGTCTCGGCATCATCGATCTGCTGGCGTTCCTGCCGTCAACCGTCGCGCTGGTCATGGGCGACCGCCACGCGCTGGTGCTGTTCGGCATGCTGCCGTTTCTCAAACTGGTGCGCTATTCGCCGGCGCTGCGATCGCTGCTGGCCGCCCTTCATGCCGAGCGGCGAACGCTGTTCGGCTGTGTCGTGATCCTGACCGGTGCGGTGCTGCTGTTCGCCTCGCTGTTGTACGCGATCGAACACACGGTGCAGCCGGAAAAATTCGGCACCATTCCGCAGGCGATGTGGTGGGCGATCGTCACCCTTGGCACCGTCGGCTATGGCGACGTGGTGCCGGTGACGCCGCTCGGCAAGATCGTCTCGGTGTTCACCATCGTGGTCGGCTTTGCGATGATCGCGCTACCGGTCGCGATCATCTCGACCGCGTTCGCCGAGGAAGTGCGGCGGCGCGATTTCGTCGTCACCTGGGGCATGCTGGCGCGGGTGCCACTGTTTTCGCATCTCGGTGCCTCGGAGATCGCCGACATCATGCGGCTGTTGCGGGCGCAGACCATCGAGTCCGGCGAGATTTTGGTCCGGCGCGGCGATCCTGCGTCGTCGATGTATTTCATCACCGCGGGCGAGGTCGAAATCGACTTGCCGAGCCAGCGTGTGCGGCTGTCGGACGGCACTTTCTTCGGCGAAATAGCGCTGCTGCAACGGACCAGCCGCAGCGGCACGGTGACGGCGACACGCAAGACCAAGTTGCTGGCGCTCGACGCGCAGGATTTTCATGCGTTGATCGAGCGGGTGCCGGCGCTCGCCGCGCATGTGAAGGAAACCGCCGACGCGCGTCTGGCCGACACCGCGGTGGTGCTGAAAGGCGACATCGCCGCCGGCGAGATCGCCAATGCCGAGCGCGATTAGCTGCTATTTCTGATCCAGGAACGGCGCGACGACCTCTCGCGTTTCCTTGCTCGGCACAACAGGCACGATCTCGAAGGTGATGCCGAGATCGCGGTTGTTGGTCAGCACCCACTCCTGCAGCAGCCGCAGGTCATCGCATTCCATCAATTGGAAGCAGCGGTCGAAATTGGGTTCGATCCAGCTCCCGACATAGGTCAGTCCATCCGGAAACTTGATGCCGGGATCGCGGACCCGCCGGTAGACCGGGATCGGGTCCTGGTTCTTGAAGCGCTCGATCACCATGAACAGCATCAACAACCTCTACCGGCGTTCAGCCCTTGCGCAGGAATACGTAATCGGCGGAGTAGGGCGCGCTGCGCGTGGCACCGACCTTGTCGCAGGCGCCGTCGAGCTTGCCGCCCTGGGTGTTGATCCGCTGCACGGTGGTGACGCCTGAAAGGACGCCGCTGCCGCGTTGGGAAACGACCGTGAGCTTCAACCGGGGAATGTCGTTCGGCGTCGCGCCCGGCGCATTGCCTGCCGCCTTGCCGACGACGGCGCTGCCGTCGCTGTGTTCCCAGTTGGGTCCGGCGTAGTGACGTCCGACGGTCTTGCCATCGAGCATCAATGTTGCGATCGGCTCGCGAAACGCCCAGCCGA
Organism: Hyphomicrobiales bacterium; assembly: GCA_038244925.1. GTDB lineage: Bacteria > Pseudomonadota > Alphaproteobacteria > Rhizobiales > Xanthobacteraceae > Bradyrhizobium. The sequence continues at coordinate 10,900 of JBBRSX010000080.1, forward strand.
GCTTGCCGTCGCTGGCTGCCTTGCATTCGTAGACCTGCGCGCCTTCGGCATGCAGGGTGAACACAATGGCCTCTCCCGGCGCCGCAATGGCGTCGGGACGAGGTGTTTCGGCGGAGGCGCTCGCGAGTGAGCCTGACAGCAGGAGAATCGCGAACGCGCAATGCTTGAACGGGACGGGCTTAAACAGTGGCATGGTCACACTTTCCTGAATTCAGCCCGAAAAATCCCCAGGAAGCCTAACCCCATCACCGGTAGCTTATGCCATCGCCTTGGTCAGGTTTTCCGCGACCTTGTCGAGGAAGCCGGTGGTGGACAGCCAGCGCTGGTCGGCGCCGACCAGCAGCGCGAGATCCTTGGTCATGTAGCCGGCCTCGACGGTGTCGACGCAGACCTTCTCCAGGGTGGCGGCAAACTTCGCCAGTTCCTCGTTGTTGTCGAGCTTGGCGCGATGCGTCAGGCCGCGGGTCCAGGCGAAGATAGAGGCGATCGAGTTGGTCGAGGTCTCCTTGCCCTTCTGATGCTCGCGGTAATGCCGGGTCACGGTGCCGTGCGCGGCCTCGGCTTCGACCGTGTTGCCGTCAGGCGTCATCAGCACCGACGTCATCAGGCCGAGCGAGCCGTAGCCTTGCGCCACCGTGTCGGACTGCACGTCGCCGTCATAGTTTTTGCAGGCCCAGACGTAGCCGCCCGACCACTTCATGGCGGCTGCGACCATGTCGTCGATCAGGCGATGTTCGTAGGTGATCTTCTTGGCGTCGAACTTGGCCTTGAATTCCTTGTCGAAGATGTCCTGGAAGATGTCCTTGAACCGGCCGTCGTAGGTTTTCAGGATCGTGTTCTTGGTCGAGAGATAGACCGAATAGCCCTTGGAAAGTCCCTGGTTGAGCGAGGCGCGGGCGAAGTCGGCGATGGAGTCGTCGAGATTGTACATCGCCAGCGCAATGCCGGCGCTGGGGGCCTTGTAGACTTCGCGCTCGATCACGGCGCCGTCTTCGCCGACGAACTTCATCGTCAGCGTGCCCTTGCCGGGGAACTTGAAGTCGGTGGCGCGGTACTGGTCGCCGAAGGCGTGGCGGCCGATGATGATCGGCTTGGTCCAGCCGGGGACCAGACGCGGCACGTTCTTGCAGATGATGGGTTCGCGGAACACAACGCCACCGAGGATGTTGCGGATGGTGCCGTTCGGCGACTTCCACATTTCCTTGAGGCCGAATTCCTTCACCCGGGCCTCGTCCGGGGTGATGGTGGCGCATTTGACGCCGACGCCGACTTTCTTGATGGCGTTGGCGGCGTCGACCGTGACCTGATCGTTGGTCTTGTCGCGGTATTCCATTCCGAGGTCAAAATACTGAAGCTCGACATCGAGGAAGGGGTTGATCAGCTTGTCCTTGATGTACTGCCAGATGATCCGGGTCATCTCGTCGCCATCGAGTTCGACGACGGGGTTGGTCACCTTGATTTTTGCCATGACGGAGGGGGCCTTTTTCTGGAAAAACGCGCGTTTCGGGCGTCAGCGGAGGATTATAGTCGGGCTATAGCACTGCAAACCGGCGCGCGGAAGCCAAGCCGTTATGCACTTTCAGCCCATCCTTGGGATAAGAACGCCTTGGGATAAGAACGCTTTGGGATTAGAAGGCCGCCTGGGTGGCGGTCCCCGCCACCACGTACCAGGTGACGAACAGGCCGCAGATCAGCGCGCCCGGCAGGCTGGAGCCGGTCCGCCGCCAGGTGAAGGTCGCAATCACGGCGCAGATCGTCAGCAGCGGAATAAACTGGATCGCCACGATGGTGGACAGCGGCACGAAGCCCGGGTCCGGGAGCGGGTTGAACAGTTTTCCCGTCAACCACAGCGTGCCGTATTGCAGGCCCACGAGCACCACGAAGCCCAGCGTCAGTGCGCAGATATTCGTCAGATAAAGCCTGCCGCGGCAGGCCGCCATGGTCGAGAAATTCCGGTGCAGCACATGCAGCGCGATCACGAAGAACGCGGTGAACGGCCCCAGATAGATCAAGAATATCGAGAATTGTTTGGCGCTCATCAATTTCAGCGCCACGATCCAGAACCGGAAGTCGATCTTGAAGGCGAGATCGGCCAGCCACAGCGCGGCATAGCCGATCGCGACGGTCGCGACTGCGATCACGACCGACTGCAGGACGATACCGGAGCGGCCGGTGCGCTTGGGCGCGAACGGCATCAACGCCAGCGTGATCAGGCCATTGATGACGGCCCAGACCAGGATCTGGTTGGTGATGCCCTGCGGCAGGAAGGCCGAGGGCTTGACGAAGGTGCCGGCCTGCGCAAACGCGGGGTAATAAGTCAGTGCCGGAATGAACGCCGACAGGATCAGGGCGGCAGTCCAGCCGCGACCGCTGGCCGCCGAATGCGCGGGCATAGTGCCGTCCTCGACCTCGGGCAACCGCAGCTTTCCCGAATACAGGGGCGATTCGAGCAGACCGTCGAAAGCCCCGATCAGCAGCGCGACGAAGCCGAGCAACGCGATCAGCGTGCCCATCTCCTTCCGGAACCAGATCTGGTCGTCGGCTGGCCGGGGCGTGCCGCCCCGCAAGGTCTTGGCGAACCAGTCGAGGCTGTAGCCGATGGCCTCATGGGAGATGTGCTCAGCCGGATGGGTGATCGCGGGGGTATAGAGTACCCGCGCCGTTCCTTGCGTGATGTCGCCATAGACCTTGCCCGGTTCGACCGCGCCTTGCGTGCCGAACATGGCCCACAGTTTTGGGCTCTGGGTGACGTCGCGTGCCTTCTCGACGCCCCACATCAGGGTGGAGAATTCCTCGTACTGGGCGAACACCAGCGCCACATTTCGCGGCCAGACGGGGGTGCCGTCGGCCGCGAACGGCTTGCCGGTAGAGGAGCCCTCCAGCACCATCGACTTGTAGTCGTTGGGCATCGCGGTGGCGGCGGCGAGCACGGTCCAGCCGCCCATCGAGTGGCCCTCGAGCCCGATATTGTTCTTGTCGACGAAGTCGAGGCTGCGCAGATGCGCCAGTCCATCCGGGCCACCGAAGCCGTTGGCGAATGCCGGCGGATCGCTATAGCCATGGCCGGTCTGGTCTAGCGCCAGCACCACATAGCCGCGGCGGGCGAACTCGATGGCAAAACCGTCCTGGGTTTCGCGCGAATTGATGTAGCCGTGAACCGCGAGAATGCCGGGGGCGGGGGTCTGCGTGGTGGCGTTGGCGGGGATGTAGAGCAGGGCGCTCATGGTGTTGCCCTTGGCGCCCTGAAAACGCACATCCCTGATTTGGATGCCGCCGGAGGTCTGGGTCAGATAAGCGAGAAGGCCGCCGGCCAGAATCAGGATCACGCCCAGTATTGCCAACGACCATCTACCGCGCATGGACGTCTCTCCCCACTTGCCCTTCGCCGTTGACCGGCTTTCGGGTCATTTGCAGCTTCGCTTTGATTGTGATTGTTAGCCTAACCGAAAGCAGAGCGCCCGCAAACGGCGTTGAGGCGAGGCGTCATTGACGCTTTGACCAAAGCTTTGGAAACGCTACTAACCCGTCATTAGGCTTGAGAATTCGTGCCGTCTTGGCGAAAGCGGGCAATCCTGAGGTTTTGAATCTGTCGCTTCGCGCGTTGATTCAAAATCTTTGGACCTTGATTGAGAAAGTGAAGTTGAGAATGTCCGGTTCGGGCACCGATAAAACCAAGTCTGGTTTGGACTTAGCTGGACCTGTTGTGATCCTTGTCGAGCCGCAGCTCGGCGAGAATATCGGCATGGCCGCGCGCGCGATGGGCAACTTCGCACTTTCGCGCTTGAGGATCGTCAATCCGCGCGACGGCTGGCCCAACATCGCAGCCCAACGGGCCGCCTCCGGCGCCGACCAGATTCTGGAGAACGCCGAATTGTTCGACACCGTCGAGCAGGCGGTCGCCGATTTGACGCTGCTGTTTGCCACCACCGCCCGTGCCCACGACCAGGCCAAGCCGGTGGTCGCGCCCGCGGAAGCGGCGGGCGAGATCGCCGCGCATGCCGCCGGTGGCGGAGGGGTCGGAATCCTGTTCGGCCGAGAGCGCTACGGACTCCAGAACGAGGAGGTCGCGCTTGCCAACCGGATCATCACCTTTCCGGTCAATCCCGGCTTCGCCTCGCTCAATCTCGCGCAGGCGGTACTGTTGATCGGCTATGAGTGGTTCAAGCGCTCGACCGGCGGCGCCTTGCCGTTCGCGATGCCCGAACATTCCGAGCGGGCGTCGCAACACCAGATGCAGGCCTTCTTCGACAATTTGGTCCGGGAACTCGACAAGGTCGAATTCCTGCGCCCGGCGGAAAAGCGCGAGACCATGCTGGTCAACCTGCGCAACATTTTCACCCGGATGGACCCGACCAAGCAGGACATGCACACACTGCACGGGGTTGTCATGGCGATCGCCGAGGGCCGCAAGGGGCCGGCCAAGGGCGGCGTGCTCGACGGCGAGCAGGCGACCCGGCTGCGGGCGCTGTTGGCCGAGCACGGACAGGGCGCGACAGCCCCTGGCGACAACAGCACCGTACGCGGGCTGGCCCGGCTATTGCGGCGTAACCCGACCGACGCCGAGCGGATTCTGTGGCAGGCGCTGACCCGCGACCGCCGCTTTGCCGGGCAGTTCAAGCGCCAGACTCCGGTCGGCCGCCACATCCCGGATTTCGTCTCGTTCGTGCACCGGATCGCGATCGAACTGGTCAATGCGAGCGAATCCGATGCCATCGTCGCGGACCGCGCCGGCCGAAGGACCTGGCTGGAAGCGCGCGACTACCGGGTGGTCGAGATGGCGGTCGCCGAGGTCGAGCGCGATCTTGCGACCGAACTGGACCGGCTGGAATCGAGCCTGCTGGAAAGCCGCTAAAACTCCCTTTCGCAATTGCGGCAATTGGGCACGTGAATTTCATCGGCCGGTCCGGGACTAATCGGCGCGAGCGAGGGTTCAATAGTGCGCACAACCATAAAGTGCCCGTGAAAACCCACGCCAATCCCAAGGGAGGCTACCCCATGCGTCTTGTTCGTGTTGTCGTAGTTGCGTCCGCGTCCGTTCTCGTCGCCGCGCCCGCGCTGGCGCAGGCACCGCAGGTCGAGAAGAACGTCTCGATGGCCATGTCGCTTGCCATTATCCAGGGCACGCTCGAGCAGTGCACCAAGGATGGCTACAAGGTGTCGATCACCATCGTCGACAAGGCCGGCAATGTCGCGGCCCAGCTTCGCGGTGACGGCACCAATCCCCACACCATGGAGTTCAGCCGGCTGAAGGCCTACACCTCGCGGACCCGCGGTCAGACCTCGCTCGAATTCATGAAGTTGATCGCCGATCCCGCCAATGCCTATCTGAAGCAGATTCCGGACACGGTCGGGGTGGGCGGCGGCGTTCCAATCAAGGCCGGGAACGAAGTGATCGGTGCGGTCGGTGTGTCGGGTGCGCCCGGTGGCGAAAAGGACGAAGTTTGCGCCAATGCCGGCATCGCCAAGGTCGCCGACGCGCTGAAGTAGGGGCAACAGCGCCTGATCCTACTCTCGGTCATTGCGACGAGCTGCGCGAGCGCAGCTCGTTTGCGCGCTTTTCGCCGCTTAAGCGAATTCCGCGCCCGCGATCGGAGCGTCCAGGAACGCTGCCAGTTCTGACGCCGGCAGCGGTGGCGAATAATAGTATCCCTGGATTTCGAACCCCCCGAGGTTCAGCAGGGCTTTCAACTCGTCCTCGGTTTCGACACCCTCGATCACGCAGCCAAGTCCCATGTCGCGGCTGAGCGCGATCAGCGACTTGACGATCTTGTAGCTGGACGGCCGCTCGTGCAGCCGCGTCACGAAGCTGCGATCGATCTTGATCTTGGTGAGGGGCAAGGCGTGAAGCTGGCTCAGGCTCGAATAGCCGGTCCCGAAATCGTCGAGCGAGACGCCGCAACCGAACGTCTTCAGGGTCGTTATCGCCGATTGAGCCTGCTCGAAATCGCGCATGATGGCGGTTTCGGTGATTTCAAAATCGATACGCCGGGGATCGACGCCGCTCTTGAGGATGATCCCGATGATCCGGATCACGCCTTCGGGCGAATTGATGTCATGGTTGGAGACATTGAACGACAGCCGGATATCGTCCGGCCAGTCCGCGACCACGGTCAGCGCTTTTTCCAGCAGAACGCGCATCAGGCGGCTGACGATCCCGGCTCTTTCCGCTACCGGAATGAACTGGTCAGGCGGGACAATGCCAAGCGTCGGGCTGTTCCAGCGCGCAAGGGCCTCAAAGCCAACGGTCCTTTCCGTCCGGGCATCGATGACCGGCTGGAACACGACGGAAAGCTCCTGGTTGAGATCGGCCGCGCGCAACGCATGTTCGATCTTGCCGTTGCGATGGATTTCGGCCTCATGTTCAATCGAGAACAGGACGGCATTGCCGCGGCTGGTGCGCTTGCTGTGGTAGAGCGCATAGTCGGCCTGTTCGAAAAGATCGGTCGCGTTGGAAGCGAGTTCAGGGAAAACGGTGAAGCCGACCGATCCCGAGATCTGCACGGTCGCTTCCGTCAAGTCGAACGTCTTGCGCAGAGCCATGCAGATCTTGTCGCCCCGCTTCAGCAACTCCGCGTCGCTGACCTCCTTGACGATCAGCGCGAATTCGTCGCCGCCAAGACGCGCGACATGCGCCTCGCCACAGGCCTCCAGCAATCTTTCGCCGACGGCAATCAGTAATTTGTCGCCCACGGCGTGGCCGTAGATGTCGTTGACCGGCTTGAATCCGTCCAGATCGATAACGCCGACCGCCAGCCGGTGGCCCTGGGTTTGCGCCGCGAGAAATTCTTCATCCAGCCGGGCAAAGAACTGGCGCCGGTTTGGCAGGCCGGTGAGGCTGTCGAGGTTCGCCAGCCGGAAGTTTTCGTTGCTCAGCGCTTTCAAGCTGGTCCGGCCATCGACCATTCGGGCGAAATCCAGGTAGTTGGCCTGCAGGATGAACATCATGGCGATGGTGACGAGCAGCGCATTGGCTGCCATCGCCATGAACGTCAGGTTGCCGGACGAGCCGAAGAAGGCGATGAAGACGATATTGGCGCTGATCGCGACGGTGAAGGCCGCCGGGCGCAGATGCATCAGGCTGAAGATGCAGGCGATCACCGTGATCGCCATGTAGAACGCGACATGGGCGCGGGCGAGCGAGTCGCCGTAAGGGCAGAGGCCGAGCGCCCAGGCGCTGAAGGCGATGGTGAGAATGCTGGTCAGGCGGTTGGTTCGGGTCAGCGCGCGAAAGGCGATCTCGGCGGTCGGGACCACAGATCGCGATCGCCACCAGCCTGCCACCCGGATCCCGCACAGAACGGTAAAAAGCGCCGGGATGGAGACCGTCAGCCAGACCGGCGCGTCGGCATAGTGGGTAATCGCCAGCGCCCAGGTGTTGGTGAGCAGGATGAAATACATCAACGGCAGCTGGCGCGAAAACGCCCGGTACTGCGCCTTGAGCAGTTCCGGGTTGTCCCGCGGAACCGACATGAAATCCCGTATCTTAAGAAATACCTGGCCAAACATTGCGCCGTCCTGGAACCAATAAATAAATCCAGGCTCCATAGTCGCGCTTTCCAACCCATGATCTCTTAAGCCCGAGCCCCGTAGAACTACCAACCTACGACTGCCCGCCGGCGCTTCCTGCCTGTGAATTGAGCGGCAGGTTCAAAACTGGGGGTAAGCGGGTGTGGTGGGGCGCGCGCCCAAGCCCTCCGGCTCGCAATGTCCGACGCTCGTCAGACCGCCGATCGTCAGACCGCGACGAGCTGGACGGCCGCGCCGCTCGCGCGTTTCGGCTTCCTGGCTTTGGAAGGCCCGAGCAGATTGCCGGCGACGAGGCCGGCGGTGTCGGCGACGCCGGGATCGCGGGTCACCATAGCGGCGACGATGGCGCCGTCGATCAACAGTGCCAGTTGATGCGCGAGCATTTCCGGCTCGCCTGCGCCCATCTCACCGGCGAGTTTTTCGATATGCGACAGCACGACCTTTTTGTGCTTCAGCGCGATGGCGCGAAATTGCTTGGCGTCCTTGTCATGCTCGCCGACGGCGTTGATGAAGGGACAGCCGTAGAAACGCTCTTCCGCGAACCATTGCTTCAGCGCGGGAAAGATCCGCGTCAGCTTCGCCTGCGCGTCGCCGCCGCCGGTTTCGATCGAGGCGATGAACCATTCGCGCCACTGCTTGCCTTCGTTTTCCAGCACGGCATGCACGAGGTTGGTTTTCGATCCGAACAATTTGTAGAGCGTGGTCTTCGCGGTGCCGGCTTCGTTGATGATGGCATCGATGCCGGTGGCGTTGATCCCGTATCGGCAGAACAGCCGCGTCGCCGCGTTGAGCAGGCGTCCGCGGGCGGATTCTTCATCGCCTGCGGCATACCCTGCCGCGACCGGTTTCTTCTTCGAAACTGATTTGCCCATATGCGCCAGTTAATCGAACCGCGGTGCAATCATCAAGCTGCATCTTTGCGCGCGAATTAATCGCGACCCTGCGGCAACTGCATTGCGCTTGTGCAGCACGGGCTGATCGATTTTCGGGCAGGGATCGCTAAGCGGCGAGAGAACTTCGCTTTTTGCCACGCGCCGCGTCTGGCACGCTTCGTGCAGGAAACAGACCGTTCGGTATCCTACCCCTAGGGAGAGAAATGATGACCGCGGTCGCTCAAAAAACAGTACTCACAGGCTGCCTGGCTCCGATCGACAAGAACGGGCTGGAGCAGCTGATTGCCAATGGCAAGGCCAATCCAAAGGTCATCAAGACCTTGAAGTGCAAGACGGTGGCGGAGGGCAAGTTCCGCCACGCCAACTACATCCGCAACCTCGCGCCCTATATTGTCGACGAACCGCCGGGGCTTCTGGGCGACGACACCGCGCCCAACCCGTCGGAAGCCTCGCTCGCAGCCCTCGGTTCCTGCCTCGCGGTCGGCCTCCACGCCAACGCCGTCCACCGCGGCTGGATCGTCAACAAGCTGGAGCTCCAGCTCGAGGGTGACCTCAACATTACGGCTGTCTGGGGCACCGGCGACGTCAGCGAGAAGCCGGTCGGCTTCACCGACGTGCGGATCAAGGTCGACATGGAATGCGAGGGCGTTCCGAAAGCCGAGATCGATGCGCTGGTGGACCACGTCAAGAAGTGGTCGCCGGTCGCCAACACCTTTACGCGCCCGGTCAATCTCGAAGTCAGCGCTTAAGCCACCACAACACAGCGGTGCGGAGGGTTCTATGGGTTCACTAGCGGTATCCAGGCTCGCGGTCGACGAAGCTCTGCCATCGGCATCGATCGCCGATCAGGTCGCAATGATCGCGCGCAAGAACCTCGCACCTTTGGCGGTGGCGATCGATGAAGGCACGGTCTATCCCGACGAGTTGCTGCGGCGGCTCGGCGACGTCGGCGCCTGGGGCAGCCATCAACCCATGAATGGCGCAGCCGATTTGCGCTGCGCCATTCAGTCGATCGCAGCGCTTGGCGAAGTCTGCGGTGCCACGGCGTTTATGGCGTGGTGCCAGAACACGCTGGTCTGGTACGCGTCGAACTCGGACAATCCAAAACTGGTCGCCAAATTCGCCGACAAGTTCGGCTCGGGACAAATTTTGGGCGGTACCGGCCTTTCCAACCCGATGAAGAGTTTCTTCGGCATCGAGAAGCTCAAACTAAAAGGACGCAAGGTCGAGGGCGGCTACATCGTCAAGGGCGCATTGCCCTGGGTCTCGAACCTCGGTCCCAACCATTACTTCGGCACCATCTTCGAGCGCGAGGACGGCGGCGGGATCGTGATGTTCCTCGCCGATTGCTCCGATCCCGCGATAACCTTGCAGCCGTGCAAGCCGTTCCTCGCAATGGACGGGACCGGCACTTATGGCGTCCAGTTCCGCGACGTCTTCGTACCGGACGAGCTGATCCTGGCTGAACCCGCCGGGCCGTTCGTCAAGAAGATCCGCGCCGGGTTCATCCTGCTGCAGGCCGGCATGGCGCTCGGCCTGATCAAGGATTGCATCCAGATCATGGACGAGGTCGATGCGCCCCTCGGTCACGTCAACCGCTATCTGCCGCAGCAGCCGGTCCAGTTCCGCGAGCTCCATGCCGAGTTCGAAAAGGAGACGATGACGCTGGCGCGCGATCCCTACAATGCCGACGACAGCTACTGGCGTCGTGTGGTGGCGCTGCGGCTGCGCTGTGGCGACGCCAGCGTCGCCGCCGCGCATGCGGCGATGCTCCATTGCGGCGCGCGCGGCTACCTGAAGAGCCATCGCGCCCAGCGCAGGATGCGTGAAGCCTATTTCGTCGCCATCGTCACCCCTGCCACCAAGCAGCTTCGCAAGATGCTGGCGGGCGACGAGCACTAGAGGATTTCGGATCGACCCCAACTGCAACCAACCACAAAACAGGAGAGGCCTGCCATGACGGACGTGCTGATTTCTGCCGGTGAACTCGCCGAATTCTTGAAGAAAGAACCGAGTGTCGTCATCGACACCCGTAATCCCGATGCCTACGCCGCGGGTCATCTGCCCAACGCCGTCAACGTCCACGAAATCTTCACCTTCCTTGCGACCTCGACGCCGGAAGGCATGGCGGAACTGAAAACGAAATTCGCCGACGCATTCGGCGGGGCTGGACTCTCCGGCAAGGAAACCGCCGTCATCTACGAACAGTCGATGAACTCCGGCTTCGGCCAGTCCTGCCGCGGCTACTACCTCCTCACCATGCTCGGCTATCCCAAGATCAAGGTGCTGCACGGCGGCTACGATGCCTGGGCGTCAGCGGGCCTTCCCGTGACCAAGGATGCGCCGTCGCCGGTGAAAGCATCGTTCACGGTCGTGCCTGAAGCCGGCGACATCCTGATCGACGCCAAGACCATTCTCGCCGCGATCGGCAAGCCCGGCATCGCGCTGCTCGACGTGCGCGATATCGACGAATGGATCGGTGAGAGTTCTTCGCCCTACGGCAAGGATTTCTGCCCGCGCAAGGGACGCATCCCCGGCGCGGTCTGGCTGGAATGGTACCGCATGATGAAGCCGACGGCGGAAGGTCCGCGCTTCAAGTCCAAGAACGAGATTTTGGCGGAATGCGCCACCGTCGGCATCACGCCGAACACGACGGTCTATCTCTACTGCTTCAAGGGCGCGCGGGCCTCCAACACGTTCCTGGCGCTGAAGAACGCCGGGGTAAAGGATGTCCGGATGTATTTCGGCTCCTGGAACGAATGGTCGCGCGATTCCTCGCTGCCGATCGAGGAAGGTCTGCCGACCGATGCTCGGATAACAGGCAAGGCGGCATAAAACCTGCATGTTTCTCACGGCCCGGCCGGCAAAGGCCCGGCCGTGAATCAACGACCGGACCGCGGCGGAATGGGACTTCCGCCGCGCCGGTGTGACAAAGGGGCGCAGCATGTCTACCTTCGATAATCCCTTCGATTCCGATCGTGAGCTTTCGCGCGCCGGCTGCGTCTGCGGCCAGCACCGCTCCGCGGCCGAACACGAGCATGCGACACTGGCGTTGCGCTGTGATCCGGTGCCGAGCGAGAGCGAGGAAAAACGCTACGAGGGCGTTGTTGCCTCGGCGGTGGTGCGCGCGATGTTTCCCAAGGATGCCGCCCGCCGCGCCTTCCTGAAATCGGTCGGCGCTTCGACGGCGCTCGCCGCAATCTCACAGTTCTTTCCGATCAAGACTGCAACTGAAGCGTTCGCCGACGCCGGCGTGCCCGAGAAAAAGGATCTCAAGGTCGGCTTCATTCCGATCACCTGCGCGACGCCGATCATCATGGCGTCGCCGCTCGGCTTCTATGCCAAGCAGGGTCTCAATGTCGAAGTGGTGAAGACCGCCGGCTGGGCGGTGGTTCGCGACAAGACCATCAACAAGGAATACGACGCAGCCCACATGCTGGCGCCGATGCCGATCGCGATTTCACTGGGGCTTGGCGCGCAGGCGATCCCGTTCTGCGTTCCCGCGATCGAGAACATCAACGGGCAGGGCATCACGCTCGCCATGAAGCACAAGGACAAGCGCGATCCGAAGGACTGGAAGGGCATGAAGTTCGCCATTCCGTTCGACTATTCCATGCACAACTATTTGCTGCGTTATTATCTGGCCGAGCACGGCATCGATCCCGATACCGATGTGCAGCTGCGTTCGGTGCCGCCGCCGGAAATGGTCGCCAACCTCCGCGCCGACAACATCGACGGCTTCCTCGCGCCTGATAACATCTGTCAGCGCGCGATCTATGACGGCGTCGGCTTCATGCACATCCTGTCCAAGGAAATCTGGGACGGCCATCCCTGCTGCAGCTTCGCCGCCAGCCGCGAATTCATCACGGGATCGCCGAACAGCTTTGCAGCGCTGACCCGCGCCATCGTCGATGCCACGGCCTATGCGTCGAAGGCCGAGAACCGCAAGCAGATCGCCGAAGCAATCGCGCCGGCGAACTACATCAACGCGCCGGTGACGGTGCTGGAGCAGTCGCTGACCGGCACCTATGCCGATGGTCTCGGCGGTGTCAAAACCGACGCCAAGCGCGTCGATTTCGATCCGTTCCCCTGGCAGTCGTTTGCGGTCTGGATGCTGACCCAGATGAAACGCTGGGGCCAGATCAAGGGCGATGTCGATTACAAGCAGGTGGCCGAGCAGGTCTATCTCGCGACCGATACGCGCAAGGTCATGACCGAGATGGGACTGGCGCCACCAACGACGTCGTACAAATCCTTCTCCGTGATGGGAAAGACGTTCGATCCGACCAAGCCGGACGATTATCTCGCCAGCTTCAAGATCAGGAAGGCGTCGTGAGGGCAGGGACGTCGCCACATTCGCCGCTGTCGTCCTGGCGAACGCCGGGACCCATACGCCGTGCTGCCTCTCTTGGGCATGACGTCAAAGACCTTTCTTCACAACTAAGGCCGCGGAGTATGGGTCCCGGCGTTCGCCGGGACGACTGGCTGAGGGATTTTGGCCGATGACCTTCTCCCTGCGCTTCCGTGCGGCGGTGGTATCGATCGCGCTGCTGGCGGCGTTCCTCGGCATCTGGCATCTGGCCACGCGCTCGACGTCGGCCGTCGCCACCATGACGCCGGAATACGCCAAGTTGATGGGGTTGACGGCGACGCAGGGCAAATCGGCGATGCCGGGGCCGCTCGATGTCGGCGCGAAGCTGTGGGAGCACCTCAGGCGGCCGTTTTACGACAACGGGCCGAACGACAAGGGGCTCGGCATCCAGCTCGGTTATTCCATCGCCCGCGTCGGCCTTGGTTATTTTCTGGCCGTTATCGTTGCGATCCCGCTCGGCTTCCTGATCGGCATGTCGCCCCTCATCAACAAGGCGCTCGATCCCTTCATCCAGGTGTTGAAACCGATCTCGCCGCTGGCCTGGATGCCGCTGGCGCTCTACACCATCAAGGATTCCAGCATCTCTGCGATTTTCGTGATCTTCATCTGCTCGGTGTGGCCGATGCTGCTCAACACGGCTTTCGGTGTTGCGGCGGTGCGCAAGGAATGGATCAATGTCGCGCGCACGCTGGAGGTCGGCACCTTGAGGCGCGCCTTCACCGTGATCCTGCCGGCCGCGGCGCCGACGATTTTGACCGGCATGCGGATTTCGATCGGTATCGCCTGGCTGGTGATCGTTGCCGCCGAAATGCTGGTCGGCGGAACCGGCATCGGTTACTTCGTCTGGAACGAGTGGAACAACCTCTCGATCACCAATGTCATCATCGCCATTCTGCTGATCGGGGTCGTCGGCATGCTGCTCGATCAGATTCTCGCGCGCTTCACGCGCATGGTCACGTTTCCGGAATAGGCACATGACCGACAAGTTCATTTCCATCGAAGGCATCGCGCGGCGCTATCCCGGCGCGGAGGGAACGACGACCACGATCTTCCAGAATCTGTGGCTGTCGATGGGGCGCGGCGAGTTCGGCTGCGTGATCGGCCACTCCGGCTGCGGCAAGACCACGGTGCTGAACATCCTGGCCGGCCTTGACCAGCCGAGCGAAGGCACGGTCATCGTCGACGGGCAGGCGATCGAGGGCACCAGTCTGGACCGCGCCGTGATCTTCCAGAGCCACGCGCTGTTGCCGTGGCGCACGGTGCTCGGCAACGTCGCCTATGCCGTGACTTCAAAGTGGCGCAACTGGGATCGCGCCAAGGTCAAGGCGCATGCACAGACCTTCATCGACCTGGTCGGGCTGACCGGCTCCGAGCACAAGCGTCCCTCGGAACTGTCCGGCGGCATGAAGCAGCGCGTCGGCATTGCCCGCGCGCTGTCGATCACGCCGAAAATCATGCTGATGGACGAACCGTTCTCGGCGCTCGACGCGCTCACGCGCGGCACGCTGCAGGACGAGGTGCGCCGCATCTGCCTGGAGACCGGCCAGACCGCGTTCATGATCACCCATGACGTCGATGAGGCGATCTATCTCGCCGACAAGATTTTCCTGATGACCAACGGTCCGGGCGCGGTGCTGGCCGAGATCGTGGAAAATCCACTGCCAAAGGATCGCGGCCGCATCGATCTGCACCGCCACCCCTATTACTACGCGCTGCGAAATCATATCGTCGATTTCCTGGTCAGCCGCAGCAAGACGTTCACCGCTGCCGTGACCAGCCACGATCCGCGCAACGTACCGACGGTGCGGCCCGGTCTGCCGGATTTGGCAATTGCGTCGGGACACGAGGATTCAAAACAGGCGTCATGGCCGGGCTTGTCCCGGCCGTCCACGTCTTCTTAGACTAGGCAAGGAAAGACGAGATTGAAGCAGGGAGACGAGACATGAAACGCGAAGACCTCACCGAAAAGCTGCTCGACATCAAGCGCGAGAAGGGCTGGAGCTGGAAACACATCTGCGAAGCGATCGGCGGCTATTCCGAAGTGCTGATCGTCGGTGCCATTCTCGGCCAGATGAAATTGACAAAACCGCAGGCAGCCAACGCCGCAGAGCTGTTCGGGTTGTCGAAGTCCGAGACCACGATGCTCAACGAGACGCCGATGCGTGGCATGCCGATGCCGCCGACCGATCCGCTGATCTACCGCTTCTACGAGCTGGTGATGGTCAACGGTCCGGCGTGGAAGGCCTTGATCGAGGAGCAATATGGCGACGGCATCATGTCCGCGATCGACTTCGACATGGTGATGGAGCGGCTACCCAATCCCAAAGGTGATCGCGTCAAGATTACGATGTCCGGAAAATTTCTGCCGTACAAGTATTACGGCGCCAGCGGCAACGTGCCGGAGTATGGGTTTAAGGAAGAGTGATTTAGTCCTCCGCTGTCATTCCGGGATGGTCCGCAGGACCAGACCCGGAAGTTCGAGATTCCGGGTTCGCATCTTCGATGCGCCCCGGAATGACGATGACTCTCAAGTCCCCGCTTTCACCTGCCTGATGGCCTCAGCCATCAGTTGGTCCATCCGGTCACGCAACTGCTGTTCGGTGAGGTCGACCCCCTTGGCCTTGATATCGCCGAGCACCTTGTGAAGCACGTCGCCGTCGCCCTCAAACACGGCGCCAACCACCTCCTTGGCATAGGCGGCTGCCGCATCGCCCGACATGCCGAGCTTTTCCGCAATTAACTGTCCGAGCAGCTTGTTGCGGCGCGCCTCGGCCTTGAATTTCTGCTCCTCGTCGAGGGCGAATTTCTTCTCAAAACCTTCCTCGCGCTTGTCCAATGTGGTCATTTCTGCGGTTCCAATCCCGGCACATGGTAAACGCGGCCCGCGTTGCGGCAGCCCGCTTCGATACCTAGATATAGGCGGCGAATCGGCAAAACAACGAGCCGTTAAGCCGCAGGGCAACTGGTATAAGTTTGGCCCAACCGGGCCTGATCGATTGTGCTGGATAGGCCAATCGGATAGGTTGCCCCCAGGCTAGGTTCTTGTTCTGTTTCGGTCGTCTTGTTCGGGTTCC
>JBBRSX010000081.1:0-26459 GCA_038244925.1 Hyphomicrobiales bacterium
CGATCCTCGAGCCTGCTCTCCCAAGCCGCTGTCCGGATCCCGTAAACCCTTCAGCTCTCCCAAGCCGGCCGGTTCGTGAGAGTACTCAGCGAAAGCCGTGCCAACTCGGAAAAGAAATGTTTTTGAAGGGGTTAGGTATTTTTCGAAGGCCGCGGCGGGCGGCAGAAAGGTCTTGTTGACCATGTTTGCCCGGCAGATTTTTCCTAGCTGGGCTGCGCCGGGAAAGGTTCCGTTAACCATTGTTACCGTAGCGTTGCACATATAGAGGGCGCGTGTGCGCCGCGGGCTTTTGTTTCGCGTTGTGGGGACTTTGCAGACCCAGGTCGGTGGCAACCGTGTTCGCATCCAGATGGATCGGGCGGGGCAATGGCGGAAAACGAACCGGCGGAAGGCGCTGACGGCGCAGACGCCGTACCGGCCAAAAAGGGCAAGCTGAAGCTGATCATCGCGGTCGCCGGCTTCGTCGCCATTCTCGGCGCCGGCGCCGGCTGGTTCTTCTTCATGCGCGGCCATGGCGAGGAGGTGCACGCCGAAGCGCCGCCGCCGAAGCCGCCGTCCTTTATCGAAGTGCCCGACATGATGGTCAACCTGGTCGGCGCGCCCGGCGAGCGGGTGCAATACCTCCGCGTCAAAGTCGTGCTCGAGGTCAAGGAAGAGAAGCAGGTCGAGGCGATCAAGCCGAACCTGCCGCGGGTCACCGACCTGTTCCAGACCTACCTGCGCGAACTGCGCCCCTCCGACATCAACGGCTCGGCCGGTCTGTTTCGGCTCAAGGAAGAGCTGACCAAGCGCGTCAACAACGCGGTGGCGCCGCAGCAGGTCTCGGCCGTGCTGTTCAAGGAAATCGTCGTTCAGTGATGACACGGATCTAGCATCATGGCCGGCAACCAAGACCAGATGGACCAGGACGCGATCGCCGCCCAATGGGAGGCGTCGCTCGACTCCGAGGATCCCGCCGCGGCCGCGGAAGAAGCCGCCGCCAACGAACTCTCCGAAAGCATGGCCCTGCAATGGGCCGCGATGGTCGAGGACGGCGGCCGCGAGTTCGGCAACAAGAACTCCGGCGAGCGGGTGCTGTCGCAGGAGGAAATCGACAACCTGCTCGGTTTCACCGTCGGCGACGTCAATCTCGACGACAATTCCGGCATTCGCGCCATCATCGATTCCGCGATGGTGTCCTACGAGCGTCTGCCGATGCTCGAAATCGTGTTCGATCGCCTGGTGCGGTTGATGACCACGAGCCTGCGCAATTTTACCTCCGACAACGTCGAAGTCTCGCTCGACCGCATCACCTCGGTGCGGTTCGGCGACTACATGAATTCGATTCCCTTGCCCGCGGTGCTCTGCGTGTTCAAGGCCGAGGAGTGGGAAAACTTCGGCCTCGCCACGGTGGATTCCAGCCTGATCTATTCGATCATCGACGTGCTGCTCGGCGGCCGCCGCGGCCAGACCTCGCTGCGGATCGAAGGCCGGCCCTACACCACGATCGAAACCAACCTGGTCAAGCGGCTGGTCGAGGTCATATTGGCCGACGCCGAGCAGGCGTTCCGGCCGCTGTCGCCGGTGTCGTTCTCGATCGACCGGCTGGAGACCAATCCGCGCTTCGCCGCCATCAGCCGGCCCGCCAACGCCGCGATCCTGGTGCGGCTGCGCATCGACATGGAAGACCGCGGCGGCATCATCGAATTGCTGCTGCCTTACGCCACTATCGAGCCGATCCGCCCGGTTCTGCTCCAGATGTTCATGGGCGAAAAGTTCGGCCGCGATCCGATCTGGGAAGGCCACTTCGCGACAGAAGTGGCGCAGGCCGAGATATCCGTCGATGCCGTGCTCTACGAGGCCTACATTCCGCTCAAGCAGCTGATGAAACTCAAGGTCGGCGACACCCTGCCGCTGGAGATGCGCGCCGACGCCCAGGTTCAGGTTCGCTGCGGCAACGTGCTGTTGACCGAAGGGCGGATGGGCCGGGTCGGCGACCGCGTCGCCATCCGCGTCACCAAGCAGTTGCGCAAGCCCAATACCACCTTCGCGATGTTCGAGAAGGCCGACGAGCAAACCAAGTTGATGGAGGCACAATGAATCATTCCCTCGGAATAGCGATCGAGAGTCTGGTAGCGGTGTTGCTGATGTTGACGATCGGCTACTGCATGGTGCTCAACAACCGCCTGAAGCGGCTGAAGGCCGACGAGCATTCGCTTAAAGCCACGATCGGCGAATTGATCACCGCGACCGAAATCGCCGAGCGCGCGATCGGCGGCCTCAAGCACACCGTGCGCGACGTCAACGAACATCTCGGCAGCCAGCTCACCGCCGCGACGCAGATGTCTGCGCACCTGAAGAACCAGCTCGCCGAAGGCGACGGCATCCTCCGGCGGCTCTCCAAGATCGCGACCGCGGCGCGGCCAGCGGCACATGAGGCCATGGCAGAACCCGCGTCGGTGGCCCCGAACGTTTCGTCCGCGAAAGCGGTTGCCGCCGCGGCACAGGCGTTCTCCGAACGCCGAAGGACGAATGGCCTCGCTGCATGAAATCGTTCCGCGACATCAGAGTCCTTCCCGTAGTCCTGGTTGCGATCTTCGGCCTTGCCGTGCTGAAGATTGCCGGGCTCGTGCTCGATGGCGGATACGTGTTCGACTACCAGCCGAGCAAGCCGGCCAAGCAGTCCTGGGCGCAGGAAAATCTCGGCTTTCCCGGCGGAAAGAAGCTCGTCGCCGACGATGACATCGTTACCGGCTCCTCGCACGGCGCGGCACCCAAGGAAGAGAAGAAGGAAGAGGCGCCGAAACCGGCAGTCCCCGGCACCGAACCGGCCAAACCCGACGGCACCGTGGTATTCCCCGACCAGAATCCGCAGACGGTGTCGCCGTCGGAGCGCGCCATTCTCGAGCGGCTGCAGACCCGCCGTCAGGAACTGGAGCAGCGCGCGCGCGAGATCGAAATTCGCGAAAGCCTGCTGAAGGCCGCCGAAAAGCGCATCGACAGCCGCTCGGAGGAAATGAAGGCGACGGAAGCGCGGATTTCCAGCACATCCGGGCAGAAGGCCGAACAGGACGCGGCGCGCTTCAAGGGCATCATCACGATGTATGAGGGCATGAAGCCAAAGGACGCCGCCAAGGTGTTCGACCGGCTGGAGATGAGCGTGCTCTACGAAATCGCCTCGCAGATCGCACCGCGAAAGATGTCCGACATCATGGGCCTGATGCAGCCGGAAGCCGCCGAACGGCTGACGGTGGAACTGGCCCGCCGCGCCGGCTCCGACAAGTCGGCCTCGACGGCCGAACTGCCGAAGATCGAGGGCAAGATGATGCAGCAAAAGCCGAATTGAAACGGCATATTTAACAAAACCTTAAGCCGGCCAATTCAAGATTCAAACGAGCAGGCGAGGGCGCTTCGCCGCTGGATTCATTGAGGTCGAAAGAGTTTTCTGGATGGGGCGAAGGGCTGCCGCTGGAAGAGGGTCGCAGGGCCGCGCATTGGCGCGGATCGCCCGGCGCTGCCTGGTCGTGGCCTCGCTCGCCGCCGGACTGGCGTTTCCACACCCCAGCTTTGCCGAAGACCCGGTCAAGGGCGAGGCGACGTTCTCTTCCGCCGGCGGCTATGCGCGACTGACGCTGAAGCTGAAGGAGGACGTCGATTCCGACGTCACCACAGCCGGCTCGATCATCGTGATCCGCTTCAAGCGCCCGGTCGACATTGCCGTCGACAAGCTCGCCGATTCAGTGCCCGACTATGTCGGCTCGGCGCGGCGCGATCCTGACGGTTCGGCGATCCGGCTGTCGCTGGCGCGGCGGGCGACCGTCAACACCATGACGGCGGGCGAGCGGATCTTCGTCGACTTCCTGCCCGACAGCTGGACCGGTCCGCCGCCCTCGCTGCCGGCCGAGGTCATTCGCGAACTGTCCGAGCGGGCGCGCGTCGCCGAACGGGCGCTGCGGGCGCAGATGGCGGTCAACGCCGCCAAGAAGAAGCCGCCGGTTCGCGTCCGCGCCTCGGTGCAACCGACCTTCGTCCGTTTCATGTTCGAGATGCCCGACGGCGTCAACGTGTCGTCGGTGCTGAACGACCAGAAGCTGACACTGCAGTTCAACAACGTGCTGAACTTCGACCTCGCCGACGCCAAGGTGGCGGCGCCGCCGAACGTCGCCTCGATCGCCCAGCGCAGCGATGTCGATTCCTCCGCGATCGATATCCTGCTGATCGGTGACGTCGACGTTCACTCGTTCCGCGAGGAAAAGAACTACGTCGTCGACGTCGCGTTCCAGCAGGCGGAAAAGCCGGCCATCGCGGACGCACTTGCGCCCGCCGCCGCACCGGCCGGCAAGCGCGGCCCGGCACCGGCCAAGCCGGTGGCGCAGCTGCCGCGCGCGCAGCCGGCCAAGGAAGCAGTGGCTCCGCAAGAGCCGCCGCCGCTCGCCCCGGTAACGTCGGAAGCGATTGCCGAGCAGGCCAACATCGAAATCAAACCCGGCCAGCCGGCGATGGAGACGGCCGCGCCCGAACACGCCATGCCTGCGGAAGAACACGCCGTAACCGCGCCGGAAAAGATGGTGGCTGTATCCGGGAAGATGGCACCGTCGGAAACCCCTGTTGCGACCAAGCCGGCTGAAGAGATGCGCGCCGTTGCGGCGGAAACCGCAAAGCCCGCGGCGGCCAAAGAAGCGCCGGCTCAAGCGGCCGAGCCTATGAAGAGCGAAGCTCCAAAGGCTGAGACTCCGAAGACGGAGTCTTCGAAGTCCGAGCCTGCAAAGATGGAGGCGCCGAAGAAAGTGGCGCAGGCTCAGTCAGAGCCGGCGAAGACAAAGGAAAAGGCGGCCGCCGTCGAGGCGCGGCGCGACAGCGACGGCCTGCGCGTGACGTTCGCCTTTACCGCGCCGACGCCGGCGGCGATGTTCCGCCGCGCCGACACCGTGTGGCTGGTATTCGACAAGACCGGGTCGATCGATGTCGACGCGATCCGCGCCAAGGGCGGCGCCATTATCGGCGACGTCAGCCTGTTGCCGCTGGAGAAGGGCCTGGCGATCCGCATTCGTCTCAACCGGCCGCAGATGCCCTCGCTGGAAAGCGACCCGCGCGGTGGCGGCAAGGAGTGGACGCTGACCTTCGCCGACCGGGTGCAGGCCCCGCCGCTGCCGCTGATGGTGCTGCGGAACATCACCGATCCCGCGCTCGCCAATGTCAGCGTGCCCTTGGCCAATCCCGGCCAGTTGCACAGGTTTGTCGATCCCGACGCCGGCGATATGCTGCTGGTGGTCACCGCGCCGCCGCCGGTCCGCGGCTTCATCAAGCGGCAGGATTTCGTCGAATTGTCGCTGCTGGAATCCGTTCACGGCGTGGTGGTGCATCCGAATTCCGACGACATCTCCGCAGAGGTCGGCTCGGACAAGGTGATGCTGGGGCGGCCGGGTGGACTGACGCTGTCATCGGCCGACGTCTCGGCCGAACGCGCCACCGCGGCGGTACGGCCGCTGTTCGATGCCGCAGAGTGGCGCAAGAACCAGGACGAAAACTTTCTGCCGCGGCTGGATGCGCTGATCAACGCCGCCGCCGTCGCGGAGCCCGAGCAAAAGACGCAGGCCCGGCTCGATCTCGCCAATTTCTACATGGCTCGCGCGATGTACCAGGAAGCGCGCGGCGTCACCAACCTGATCTACTCCGAGACCAAGCAGGGCAGCGAAGAGGCTGCCGTGATGATGGTGCATGCGGTGGCGAGCATCCTGATCGGCCATCCCGATCGCGCGCTGAAGGACCTCGTCAATCCCGCGATCGGCAACGGCTACGATTCCCAGTTGTGGAAGGGTTTTGCCTTCGCGCGCCAGGAAAAATGGGCGGATGCCCGCGAAAAATTCAAGAACGCGGAATTTGCGGTCGCGTCGCTGCCGCTGGATCTGCAGCGTATCGTCACATCAGACGCGATGCGGGCTTCGCTCGAGGTCAAGGATTATGCCGGCGCCTCGCGCCGCCGCAGCGAACTCGACGTGATCGGCGTGCCTCCGGAGATGAAGCCCCAGATCGCGGTGTTGCGCGGGCGGCTCGCCGAGGCGCTCGGATACGACAAGGACGCGCTCGACGCCTACAAGTTCGCCGCCAACACCAGCGATCGGCAGGCCGCCGCGGAAGGCAAGCAGCTCTGGGTGCTGTTGCGCCAGAAGCGCGGCGAAATGGGCCAGGCCGAAGCGTTGCGCGAACTGGAGACGCTGTCGGCGATCTGGCGCGGCGACGGCATCGAGGTCAAGACGCTGCAGCGGATGGCGCAGATCTATGCCGATACCGCCCGCTACTCGGATTCCTTTGCCGCGGTGAAGACCGCGACCCGGCTGCAGCCCAATTCGGAACTGTCGCGGCAGGCCCAGGACGCGGCGTCGGCGCTGTTTGCCCAGCTTTATCTCAGCCCGAAGGGCGAAGACATGAAGCCGGTCGACGCGCTCGGCATGTTCTACGAATACCGCGAACTGACGCCGATCGGCCGTCGCGGCGACGAAATGATCCGGCGCCTGGCCGACCGGCTGGTCACGGTCGACCTGCTCGACCAAGCGGCTGAACTCCTGCAATACCAGGTCGACAAGCGGCTCGAGGGTGCTGCGCGGGCACAGGTGGCGGCGCGGCTGGCTATGGTCTACCTGACCAACCGCAAGCCGGATCGCGCCATTGGCGCGCTGCGCTCGACGCGGATCGCCGACCTCTCGGGCGAACTGCGCCAGCAGCGGCTGCTCCTGGAAGCGCGCGCGCAGAGCGATGTCGGGCGGCATGACCTCGCGCTCGACATCATCTCCAACATCACCGGCCGCGAGGCGATCCGGCTGCGCTCCGACATCTACTGGGCGTCGCGGCAATGGCGCGAGGCCTCCGAACAGATCGAACTGTATTACGCCGACCGCTGGCGCGACTTCAAACCGCTGAATGCAGCCGAGAAGGCCGACGTGATCCGCGCCGTGGTCGGCTACGCGCTGGCCGAGGATGCGATCGGGCTGGCGCGCTTCCGCGAGAAATACGTGCCGCTGATGTCCGGCGATGCCGACAAGCAGGCGTTCGACATGGCCAGCAAGCCGGCCGCCTCCAACAGCACCGAATTCGCCCTGATCGCGAAAATGGCCGCCAGCGTCGACACGCTCGACGGCTTCATCCGCGAAATGAAGACCCGTTTCCCGGACGCCACCGCGCGCGCCATATTGCCACCGGAAGCCAAGAGCGAGCCGGCCCACACCGGCTCGTTGCCCGCGATCATCGGTACGAGGCGGGTCGAGGCTTCAAGGTAACTCGCGCCGTTGATTGGCAAGACCCCAACCGGCCTTGGGTCGGATTGGAGAACAGCACGACGGTCGGTAGATTTGGGTCAGTTTGACTGTCCCGTGCGTGACCATTTGATCACTGCTGCGATCTAATGTGTCTCCGATCCCTCCGCTTTTCCGCTATTTGCTTTCATGTCAAAGATTTGGACACAATGTTGGGAGGATTATTACGGAAGCTGAAACCTGATCGGCAGAGGGGAATATCCATGAAAGGCATATTCAAATTCGCTGCTACGACTACGGCGATCTTACTTGCAGGAGCCATCTCAACGGCCAACGCGGCCGATCTTGCGGCGCGCCCCTACAAGGCGGCGCCGATACTGGCCCCCATGATGTATGATTGGTCGGGCTTCTACATCGGTGCGAACGGCGGATATGGCTGGAGCAGGCAGTGCCTCGATATCACCGCGGTTGGCGGGCTCGTCGGAACGTTCGCTGAAGGCTGCCGCGATGCAGGGGGCGGCGTTGTCGGTGGTCAGGTTGGTTATCGCTGGCAGGCTGGCACTTGGGTGTTTGGTCTGGAAGCTCAAGGCGATTGGGCCAATCTTCGAAATTCGCACACTACGAACCTGTTCAATCCGGCCGATACCTTCAAGTCCAACATCAATGGAATTGGCCTCTTCACAGGTCAGGTCGGTTACGCATGGAATTCAACACTGCTTTACGTGAAAGGCGGTGCTGCCGTCGTCAACCAGCGTTGGGATCTTTATAATACGGCCACCGGCGTCGGCATCGCCCAGGCAGAGCGTACACGTTGGGGCGGCACAGTGGGTGCTGGCCTTGAGTTCGGCATTACGCCGAATTGGACCGTCGGCGTTGAGTATGACTACATTTGGCGAACGGGCGATAATTCCACCTTTGTAATTCCCGCAGCTTTGATCCCTCCGATCACGGTCACCACCAACACACGAACCGACGTCAACATGATTACGGCACGGGTGAATTATAAATTCGGCGGCCCGGTCATCGCGAAGTATTGATCTGATTTGCTTTCCAGCAAACTCAAAAGCCCCGGCATTGTCCGGGGCTTTTTAATGCCGCTAGAGCGTTTTCGAGCGAAGTGAACCCCGGCTCGCGTAAAGAAAACGCGTCAAAACAAAAGAATAGTGCCCGGTTCTGATTCAATCAGAACCGATAAGGCTCCAGGCGATGGAATGAGAAAACCGGGCGGCGAGTTATGTCGGCACTTTCAGACCTCACGCGATATCCGACTTGGGTCGAGATGGGGTGGAAAGCGGACCCTTCCCGCCTGTCGCCTCGGCAATCTGCCTCAAGACTTCGCTCAACGCCGTGCGAACGGAATCGTTCGTATAGGGGTCGTCCGGGTGCGGTGTAGAATCTTCTGTGTTGAAATGGGGCCGCTCTCCCATCCTTCTTCCCCATTCGACATCGGCCTCGCGGACAAGTTCTTCCAGGTGATGATCCGAGCCGAGAACCTGCTGGCAGTAGCCCGCCAAGGCAAGGAGCGGCTGATCAAGGTTGTTGAGCAGCAATTCGCTTCCCTTGAGCTGACGGTGCAACATCGCCTGCAAAGCTCCCGCCGAATCCGTGAGGTTGCTTCCTAGCCATGACCCGATCTCCGTCTCGGCCTGTTGCACTCTGGAGACCGGAGAACCGCCTTTCATCACGCCCGGACCAAGCATCCGCCCCATGGCTTCTTTGGCAGTGAACTTTCGCCCTTGGCGGATTTCGCGTTCAAGTTCGGCACCCGCCCCGGAACGCTGCTTGTCCTTGTTATCGCCCATCGAATTGCCCTTTCGCCGGGCCTCGCGTTGGCTGCCGCGGCTCTACGGCGCTTAAGGCAATGAAGGAGCCGAAGGCACAGGAAGCGCCGCGAGGGCTCAAGCCTGCGGCCCGTAGTTCAGTCTTGGGTTCGAGAAGTCGCGTTGATCTAGGTCAAGGCCCGGCAGCGCCAGGCGATGGCCCGCGCAATCCGATCATCCGCTTGGGTCATCTGCCGATATCAGCGCGCATCTCGGCCCTGTCTGCTCAATGTCGAAAGGCTGTGCTCGGTCCCGCTGCCGGATGACCGCAAGGTGCCAACGGGCGCCTTCCAGATGCGGGACAGGCAAGGTAACGCACGGCCTTGGCGGGCAAGTTCCAGTTGAGCGTGTGATCCCCGTTTTGCGCTTAAAGGCGGTCATTCGTCACGGAAATCGGGAGTTCCGCTTTGTGACAATTTGAGCCGCGAGCGGCTCTTCCTCCTGAGCGGGCGGTCGTATAAGAGAGATTTGCGAGCGCGGACAGGCATTTCACCCGAGGCATGGCATGGTAGATCGATTTTCGACGGCGCAATCCACCGGGGCGATGCGGCGTTGGGCGTCTCCCGCCATGGTGACGCTGGCGGTGATGGCCGGGCTGACGGCGCTGACCGCCGATGCCGGGGCGAGACAGGCGCGCACCGGGCCACCCGCCGAGACAATCGCGCCGCGCGATGCCGGCGAGCCGATCATGGCGATCGTGTCGATCAAGACCCAGCAGGTCACTTTCTACGACGCCGACGGCTGGATCCTGCGCGCGCCGGTTTCCACCGGCACCACGGGACGCGAGACGCCGGCCGGCGTCTTTGCCCTCATCGAGAAGGACAAGGACCACCATTCGAGCCTCTACGACGATGCCTGGATGCCGAACATGCAGCGCATCACCTGGAACGGCGTCGCGCTGCATGGCGGGCCGCTGCCCGGCTATGCGGCCTCGCACGGTTGCGTGCGGATGCCCTTCGGCTTTGCCGAGAAGCTGTTCAACAAGACGCGGATCGGGATGCGGGTAATCATCTCGCCGCAAGACGCCGAGCCGGCCGAGTTCTCTCATCCCTCGCTGTTCGTGCCGAAGGCGGACGTTATCGCAGCGGCGCCGGCCAAGGCCGAGGCGCTTCCCCGCGAGGCGACTGAGGCTGCCAAGGCGGCCGACGAGGCCAAGAAAGCCGCCGCGACCGCGACACGCGAGACCGCCACGCTGACGGCCTCGCTGCGCAAGCTGGAGATGCTCAAGACCCGCGCCGCCGCCGAGCTCACCCATGCCGAGAAGGTGCTCGGCGCCGCCAAGACCGACCAGGCCAAGGCCAAGGCCGAGGAGCTCAAGGAGAAGGCCGCGACCAAGGCCACGGACCTCGCGACCCAATTCGACACCGCCAAGACCGATGCGAAATCGAAGCTCGACGCCGTTGCCGCCGCCAAGGATGCTGTCAAGACGACCCAGGCAAAGAAGGCCGAAACCGCCAAGGCGGCGCTCGACGCCAGGCTCGCGCTCGAGCCGGTGTCGGTCTACATCAGCCGCGCGACGCGGAAGCTCTACGTGCGGCGCAACACCCACAAGCCGGCGCCGGACGGCGGCGGCGAGGTGTTCGATACGACGATCGAGGTTCCGGTCGCGATCCGCGATCCTGACAAGCCGATCGGCACTCATGTCTTCACCGCGATGGCGCGCAATGACACCAACCTGCGCTGGAGCGTGGTGACGATCGACCATGGCGACGACGCCAAGGACGCGCTCGACCGCGTCACCATCCCGCAGGAGATCCTCGACCGCATCGGGCCGACCGCATTGCCGCGGTCGTCGATCGTCATCTCGGACGAACCGCTGAGCGCCGAGACCAACTATCGCACCGAGTTCGTCGCGGTGCTGAGCAACCAGCCGCAGGGCGGCTTCATCACGCGCAAGCCGACGGCCAATGTCGTCGTCGCGGGCGACAACTTCTGGAACGACGGCTTCGGTTCCTTTTTCCAGCAGCGCAATCCCGAGCCCCAACCCGGCAACGGCTATCCGCGTCGGCGCGGCGGCCAGCCGTATTATCAGCCTCAACCTCAACCGATGCAGCGGGGCTGGGGCTGGTAAGACGCGGCCCGCCGCGCAAATTCCTTCGCCGCGGTCATGTCGCGACGCATCTGCACGGCTGGTCGTCGCGTCAGGCGTGGATGTTCAACGCGTCGATGCCGCAAGCCTCACTATGTGACTGCTAACACATACCATTGTGCGGCTTCGATCTAGCGTGATGTCCGGTGGTTCGCAGTGATCCACCAGCAAACGGGATACGCATTATGCACAACTTCATCTTCGCCGTTCTTGCCGTGATCGCTCTGGCAAACGTTGTTACGCCGGCAAGCGCCGGGACCGTGGTGCGAGACCATCGGGACCCGCCGATCGTGAGGGACCATCGGGATCAAACCATTGTCCGCGACCATCGCAATCAACCCGAGGTTCGCGACCATCGCCATTCGACGCGCTGATGGTAACACGCCTTTGCGGCGGGGCCGGGCAGATTTGGCCCGGCTCCGTTGCGCAACGGAGAGCATTGCGGCGTTGGTCAGGACGTGCCGGGTCAGGATGTGCCCGGCATCTGAAATCAGGTGATTTCGTCTGCGCGTTCGACAAGATGCGCGCGCGAAGGTGAGGGTTCGAACCCATCGGCAAAATACTGGGTTTCGTTGACCACCAGCCCTTCGCGGAATTCCATGATGCTGACCGCGTAAGACGGCCTGCCGTCATAGGTCAGCACGAATTCAGTGACCCACACATCGCCGCTGCCGATCATTCGCCGGACCGCGAACTGCTTCTTGTTGGGCTGGACGAACCGGCTCTCCCTGATGTTTTTCCGGCCGCGGATCCGTTCGCCCGATTGCGGATAATGAAGTACGGCATCTTCGTGGTAGATGTCATGCTCCGCCTCGAAATCGCCCGCATCTGAAGCATCCCAGTGGCGCTGCAGCGCCAATCGCGCGGTTCGATCATCCATCCAAACCTCCACCTGTGCTTCCGGCTGGTCGTGTCTCGCCAGCTGTCTCTCTAGTGTTTGGAGCGTTTTGGACTTTAACAGCTCAACACAGCCTGTAATATAGCGATGCGGACGTCACCGCATTTCCAGCCGTATGAGAGTTGTTGGTTCGATGCCGCTGACCCGGGACAGAATGGTGGGCCACGACGAAGAGCGGCTGGCGTTCAAGTTCATCATGCTGAACGGCGACGATACGGTCGAGTGCCAGATCAGCGACGCCGCGATGGACGAACTGGCCGGCGTCAAGGGGACGGAGAGTATCGCACGGCAGGCGCAGTTCCTGGCGCTGCGCGACGCCATCGAAGGCGTCGCGTCCGGTATCTTCGACGAAGCTCCCCGCTTCAAGGGGTATGCGGTTCGGATCTTTACCAAGCATGTTCGGAAATAGCCGCCGCCGAACCACCGCTTTGCGGCGTTCGCAACCTCAGTGGTTTATTTCGGCTCGGTTTCGAGATTTTTGACCGGCGTCGTCAGGCGGCAAAGCAGTCCCGACGGCGGATAGGCGAGTTCGACGGTCCCGTTGAAGTCATCCTTCAGCACCCGGGTGATCAGCCGCGATCCGAAGCCGGTGCTGGATGGAGCTGATACGGCGGGGCCGCCGGTTTCTTGCCACGTGAAAACGAAATGCGGCTCGCCATCGACATCCGTATCGCCCCATGTGATCGAGATCCGCCCTGCCGACGCGCTCAGCGCGCCGTATTTCATGGCGTTGGTCGCAAGCTCATGGATCGCCAGCGACAGCGAAAGGCCTTGCCGTGATCTGACGATGGTCCGAGGCCCCGAAACCTCGAAGCGGCCTTCGCCGGTGCGGTACGGCGCCAGCGCGGTCTGCACCACATCGTGCAGCGGCGCCTCGACCCAGTTGGACGCGGTCAAAAGATCGTGCGCCCGTCCGAAGGCTGCAAGCCTGCCTTGATAGACTTCCAGCGCGGTTTTGCTTGCAGTGTCGCGAAAGGTCTGGGACGCGACCGCGCTGAGAACGGCCAGCGTGTTTTTGACGCGGTGCTGCAGTTCGTGGTTGACGAGGTCGAGTGCTTCCCGGGCCCGATGCTCCGAGGTGACGTCGTTGCAGACGACGAGCACGCCACCGACCTTGCCGTCGAGATCGATCGGCCCGTAGCTGTAGGTCCACCACACATCCTCGCGGCGGCCGTGACGGGTGACCGGCACCAAATGATCGACGTGCCAGGTCGATCCCTGGCCCGTCATGACGTACTCGATCTGGGGGCCGATGATGTCCCAGATCTCGTCCCAGCAGACGCGGCCGCGTGCGCCCAGCGCGCTCGGATGCCGTTCGGGGCCCATCGTCGCGCGATAGGCGTCGTTGTAGAACTGGATCAGCTCCGGCCCCCACCAGATGAACATCGGATGGCCCGAGTTGAGGACGAGGCGCACCGTGACGCGAAGGCTTTGCGGCCAGCTCCGCGGCGGGCCGAGCGGTGTCGTCGACCAGTCGAACGCCCTGGTCAGCGCGCCCATCTCGCCGCCGCCGGCCAAAAAGTCATTCACCGGTTCGACGCTGTCCATCACTCGCCCCCGTAACACGCTACCGTATCATCATGCCACAAGTGATCCAGCGAGGGGAGACCACCTGCTGGTTGTGGTTAGCGCTTATTGAGCAATTCTGGCGATTTTTGAGGGGGCGACGACAGCAAGGCGGCCCGAAGTCGGGATTCAAAATCTGCGTCTCACACCGTGAAAATGCGTCCCGGGTTCAGGATGTTGTTGGGGTCGAGCGCGCGCTTCAGCGTGCGCATGGTTTCGATTTCCTCCGCGGTGCGGCTCATTTTCAAATACGGCCGTTTCAGGATGCCGATGCCATGTTCGGCCGAGATCGAGCCGTCGAATTCGCCGGTGAGGTCGTAGACCAGTCTTTCGAACTCATCGTGCTTGTCGGGCGTATGCTCGTGATAGACGCTCGGATGCAGATTGCCGTCGCCGGCATGGCCCATCACGATGGTGAAGGCCTGCGGGTCGATCGCCTTGACCCGCGCATCGAGCGTATCCGCATATTCCTCCATCCGGTCGATGGCGAGACTGACGTCGAAGCCCATCCGCGCCGCGAAGGGAAAGGTGCGGCCAAGCTCGACGCTGGAATCGCGGATGCGCCAGATCGCCGCCGCCGAAGCATTCGAGGTCGAGAGCGTGGCATCGAGGATGAGCCCGTCCTCCATCGCCGTTTCCAGCAGCTTTTCGAGGTCGGCATGGATGCGCTCGGCGTCGCCGCCGGAGGCCTCGAGCAGGACGTAAAACGGGTGGTGCGTCGGCAGCGGCCCGGCCACGCCCTTCACGCGCTCGACGGTGTGGCGGTAATACGCGTTCCACATCACCTCGAAGGCGGTGAGTTCGCCGCCGAGATTGGTTCGCGCCAGCTTCAGCAAGGACATGACCTGTCCGAACGAGGGCAGGGCGCACAGCGCTACCTGCCGCTCCGCCGGCGCCGGAAAGATCCGCAGCGCCGCGCGCGTCACTACGCCCAGAATGCCTTCGCTGCCGACGTACAGGTGCTTCAGGTCGATGCCGGTGTTGTTCTTGATGTATTTGCGCAAGCCCCGGAGCACGGTGCCGTCGGCGGTGACGACTTCGAGGCCGAGGATCAGCTCGCGCGTCATGCCGTAGCGGATGACGCGGTTGCCGCCGGCATTGGTCGAGATGTTGCCGCCGATCGTGCAGCTGCCGCGCGAGCCGAGGTCGAGCGGGAACATGAAGCCTTCCTGCTCGACCCGCTCCTGGATCTTCTGCAGCGGCGCACCGGCCTGCGCGATCGCGACGCCGGTCGCGGTGTCGACTTCCTCGATCGCGTTCATGCGCTCCATCGACAGCACGATCTCGTCGGCATTCGGTAGCGCGGCGCGCACCAGCCCGGTCATGCCGCCCTGGGTCGTGACCGGCACTTTTTCCCGGTGACACAGCCGCAACAGCGTGGAGACATCCTCGGTCGTCCTCGGACGCACCACCGCGCGTGGCTTCGGCACCGGATTGCCCGAGATATCGTGATAATAGCGCGCGTCGATCTCAGCGCCTGACAGCACCGAACCCTGGTCGAACGCCTTGCGCAGTTGGTCGATAAAGCCGTCAGACATTTCCAGCACCCGTTTGCTCCCCATTTTGGCGACAAGCTTTACATGCGGGGTCGCGGGGATCAAAGCCGGCCACTGACGGCGTGGGATTAATGGAGGGCCACTTCGGCGACACCCGGTGGCAGGACCTTGCGGGCAACGCTACCGAGTTTTGCCCGATTGTGGCCGTTACGTCGCAGCGAAGCCCGGGATAGGCGACAGGCGCGCTACCGCGGAGACAGCGAAACCAGACTTTCCCGCTGATCGGGTTCGATCGACATGATCTGGTTGCAGGGTTCGCATTTGTAGACGTGGACGAGAGGACGCAATCCGATCCGGGGCAGCTTGCCCAATCTGGACGTGGGGCGTCCGCAGCTTTCGCAGCGCGGCGACAGGGCAATTTCTGTGAGCAGTCCGGGCATGATGCGGAATCACTGACGCTGACAACGAAACATGCCGGATGATGCTGTCCGATTGCATCTTAATCATGAAAAAATAGTCCGTAGGACTACGCGGTGCTGCCGCCGCGCCGCTCGAATTGCGCCATCGCGCCTGCCATCTTTTGCCACCAAATCGGCCCCAGACGGGCATCCTGACACCACACTGTGCGGCGAACAGTCACGTCACCAGCGCGCTACCAAACGAAACGGCCGTCAGAATTCAAATCCGGGCCGGTCTGCAATGAATGGGTGAGGCGTGCGAACATGGTTTCTACCGAAGGTCGTAACAAATCGGGGCGTGCTACTTTGAGTGTTGTCAAAGGAACGAAGAAGGCCGCGGCATCCCGTCCTTCACCCGCCGAAAAATTCAATGTTGACCACGACGAGCCCACCACGCGCGCGGGACAGCTGTTGGTGCAGCGGCAACGATCGCAGAAGCTACACGATTATTACGATGACGCCCTCGCTGAAATCCGCGCCTCGCTCGAACGGGCGCCGTCGCGCCAAGGCGAGACCCCGGGATAGACCGGGGTTCGAGATTTGCGGCAGATCAATGCCTGAATACGCAATCGCCGCGAGATTGCCAAACGTACCGAGCGGCTCCCGGATCCCGGCGGGGCAGTTCCGGTTACGAGGCCCGGACTCTTTGTATTCCGGGCCTCGCTCGTTTTTCATCGAAGACCGATACCGCAATCAGGACGTCGCGATCAGGACGTCAGCGCGACTCACTTCCGCTCCAGTTTTGTGATGGTCTTGGTCGCGCCGCCGCCGGTCGCCGAAAAGCCGACCCGGTCGCCGGCGTGTACGGCGTTGAGCGCGGCGCTGTCCGGCACCTTGAATTCTTCCGATGCCGCGCTCCCCGCGCCGACAGTGCCGCTCGGCGCCTGCCGAATTGTGACAGTTCCGTTGACACGATCGATCCTGGTCACGGTTCCCGTCTGCGGTTGCTGCGCATACGCCGTCGAACCGAGGATGGTGAGGGCCGCCGCACCGGCGATCATGGTTTTCGCAAGCTTCATGGCACACTCCCGGCGTTGATGTGTTAGCGACAAGTTGTGGCGACGGAGTTGGTTCCGACGGACCGAGATCTTTTGGTCAGCTTCGTTTGGCTGGAGATTTGGCTGCAGCCGCTGGCTTGGTCCTGGAGAAGGGCGCGCCGGCGCCCGGCGGCGCCGATGCGATCAGCGCCTTCAGGAAGGTCATGATGATCTCGCGCTTCGCCGCGGCTCGACGTCGGCGGACAAAAGCGCCAGGCCGCGGCCGAGCCATGCGGCGATGAGCCGAAACGCATCGCCGCACGGGGGATTGACGCGGCTCAGCTCCGGACCCGGTGCATCTGAACACTGGTTTTCGGGCGGCTCTGGATGGTCTGGAAGATCACGCAATATTGTCTGTCAGTTCGACCAGTTGCTGCAGCGCGTCTTCCGAGGCGTCGGTATCGATCTCGAACGCGAGGCGGACTTCCCGGAAGCCGACCGGGACGTTCTCGACGATGCCGAGCGTGCCGCGCAGGTCGACGTCGCCTTCCGCGGTGACGACGACGGAGCGGACCGGAATCTCCAGCACCGCAGCCTCGGCGCGCATCGAGACCCCGGCGCAGGCGATCAGCGATTCCAGCAGCATGTCGCCCGAACAAAGCTCGCGCCCGGAACCTCCGACTTTGGGATGGATGCCGGCAATGGCGAGACCGCGGCCGGTTTCGACCTTGCAGGTCACGGCGGCGGCGTCAGCGACGCCACGGGCCTTGAGCGTCAGCAGCGCGGCGTTGGCGTCGCTGGCGTAGAGTTCCTTGTAGGGGCCCTGGGTGGCGCGACATGTATCGAGATCCATTTGTGTTTCCTTCGGGGTTGTGTTGGCTGATTTTCCGCGCGGTTATTCCGGGACGGCGACGCCGGATCCGCCGAGCTCGGCGGGGAAATCCTTCAGCTTGGGCAACCCGTCCTTCATCGGCAGCACCGTCTCGGCATAGTTGACGTGCACGGCCGGACTGAACTTCAGCGTCGGGATCGTGGCGGCATAGACGTCGACCAGACCGAGCGGCGGGTGGTCGGTCATCAGATGTCCGCCGCAGCGTTTGCAATACTGGCGGTCGCTCATCTCGGTCTTGCGGAAGCGGCCGAGATATTCCACGCCCTTGGTGACCCTGACGTGCTGCGGCTGCCACAGCGTGAACGCATTCACCGGCGCGGCCGACCACGACCTGCAGGAACTGCAATGGCAATAGCCCATCGCCTCCGGCTCGCCCTGCACCTCGATCTCCACCGAGCCGCAGAAGCATTTTCCCTTGTGTGCCGTCATCTTGTCGTTCTCCTTGTTCGCTGATGCGCGTTGGACGCTTCGCCCGCGTCCGGCTTAGACCTTGCGGGGCCAAACGGAATGATTGCGCGTTCGCATTGCTTGATGTTTCGTCCGGCAGCCATTGCAAAGCCGGCGGCAGCCATTGCAAGGCAGGCGATTGCGGGGCCTAATTGATCGGGCGTACGGATTGCTTGATCCGGCGTCCGCAGTGGCGGAATGCGCTTGAGCCGGACGAACGAAATGGCGATCTCTTCGACCGGGATCAGGGAGGCTGACGGAAAGCGAAAATGGCAACCGACGCGCTCTCGGATCTTCTGAAGACGGTAAGGCTGACTGGCGCGGCGTATTTCGAAATCGCCGCGCAGGAGCCGTGGTCGGTGCGCTCGCCGGCGCGCGAGATGATCCTGCCGCGAATCCTGCCCGGCGCGGATCACCTGATTTCGTATCATGTGGTGACCGAAGGCCGTTGCTTTGCCAGCCTGATCGGCGGCGAGCCGGTCGCGCTCGAAGCCGGCGAGGTCGTGGTCTTCACCAATGCGGATCCACATGTGATGTCGAGTTCAGGCGGAATGCGCGCCGATCCGCCGAGCGCCGACATGATCGAAATCGCTAGCGCCGGCCGGCTGCCGTTCCTGATCAACCAGATGAACGGGGGCGCGCCCACCGCAAAACTGGTGTGCGGCTATCTTGCCTGCGACGCGCGGCCGTTCAACCCGTTGCTGGAGGGGCTGCCGCCGATGCTGAAAGCGGGCGGCGGACGACGCAACGATACCGGCTGGCTTGGCCAGTTCATTCAATTCGCGGTGGCCGAAGTCGCCGACAAGCGCGCCGGCAGCGAAAGCGTGCTGACCAAGCTCAGCGAGTTGATGTTCATCGACGTGGTGCGGCGTTACATCGAAGCGATGCCGTCGCAGGACATCGGCTGGCTGGCGGGCTTGCGCGATCCCTCTGTCGGCAAGGCGCTGGCGCTGATCCACGCGCGGCCGTCATTCGCCTGGACCGTAGAGGGACTGGCGCGCCAGTGCGGCGCCTCGCGCACGGTGCTGGCCGAGCGGTTCGCCCAACTGGTGGGAAGTCCGCCGATGCACTATCTCGCCAAATGGCGGATGCAGGTGGCATCCGAACTGCTGAACGGCAATGCGAACATGGCATCGATCGCAGCCCTTGTCGGCTATGATTCCGAAGCCGCCTTCAGCCGGGCCTTCAAAAAGATGATCGGCGTGGCGCCGTCGCTGTGGCGGCAGGGCGTGCGGTCACCCGGCAAGCCCGACAACGCGGACTGAGACTGGCACAAGCGGCGAGAGCGGAAGCCTACCCGCCGCCGCCGTAGCTCTGCACCAGGCTGCCCGCCACCAGCGACCAGCCGTCGACCAGCACGAAGAAGATCAGCTTGAACGGCAGCGACACCACGACCGGTGGCAGCATCATCATGCCCATCGACATCAGCACCGAGGCGACCACGAGGTCGATGATCAGGAAGGGCAGGAACAACAGGAAGCCGATTTCGAAGGCGCGCTTCAGCTCGGAGATCATGAAGGCGGGCACAAGAATACGCAGCGACATCTCTTCCGGCGTCGCCGGCGGCGGCTCGCCGGAGAGGTCCATGAACAGTTTCAGGTCCTTCTCGCGGACGTTCTTCTGCATGAAGCCGCGCAGCGGCACCGAGGCCTTCTGCAGCGCTTCCTCGACGCCGATCTGGTTGGCGACCAAAGGCTTGATGCCGTCGTCATAGGATTTCTGCAGCACCGGTCCCATCACGAAGGCGGTAAGAAACATCGCCAGCGCAATGATGACGGAGTTCGGCGGCGCGGTCGCCGTGCCCAAAGCTGTTCTGAGCAGCGACAGCACGACGACGATGCGCGTGAACGAGGTCATCATGATCAGGATCGACGGCGCGATCGAAAGCACCGTCAACAGCGCGATCAGCTGGATCGCGCGCTCAGTGACGCCGCCGTTACCCTGGCCGAGATTGATGCTGATATCCTGCGCCAGCGCCGGATCGGCGAGCGATCCGGCGGCTATCAGGCTGACAAGAAATAAAAATACTCTACGCGGGAAAGTCGCCGATCTCACGAAGGGGACTTTGGACGGCCCAGCAGTGACGCCATTTCGTCCTCGAGATTCTCAAAACCGCTCTTCTGCTGAGCGGGGGCGGGCGCCTCGACGCGCGCAGGCCGGACCGGCGGCGGTTCGGGCGCAACCGGCGGAGCCACCGGTTCGGCCGGCCGGCGCAAGGCGGCTTCGAGCCGCTGCGCCATCTCGGCGAGATTCTGGTCGGCCGCCGATTGTGCGGGTGCCGGAGCAGGCGGGGGGGGCGGCGGCGGCGCCACCGCGCGTTCGCGCTCGGGCGCGCGAACCGGCGGCGGCGGCTTCGGCAGCTCGCTGGCGCGCTGCGGGCGCGGCATCATCGGTTCGGTGCGGGTCAGGCGCGGCGGCGCCGGCTCAGGCCGCGGTTCGGGGCGGATGCCCATCGGCTCCGGCGCGAAGCCCGCCATCGGATCGCTGCGGCGCTCCGGCATAGGCGGCGGCGCCGGGCGGCGGACTTCGTCGGCGAAAGAGGGGCGCGCCGGACGCGGCGGCGGCTCCGGCATTTGCGGTTCGGCATGATGCTCGAAGGCATCAGCAGCTCTTGAGTCGGCTCTTGCCGCTTCGTCGTTCCAGTTCGCATCGGGCAGCGGCGCAATCCGGGGCGGGGGTTCGCCAGCGACCGACGGGCGGGGCGCCATCTGTTCGCGGCCGGGCATGGCGCGAACGATATTGGGTTCGACCACGATGTCGCTCGGGCCGCCGATCATCAGGAGATGTTCGACATTGTCCCGGCGCACCAGCACGAGACGGCGGCGGCCGTCGACGGCGGCGGCGTCGATCACGGCCAGCCGCGGCATCCGCCCGCGATTCGGGTTGGCGCCGAGGCGGTTGGTGGCGAAGCGGCGAACCAGCCATGCGGCCACGCCAATCAGCGCCAGAACGGCGATGAACGCAAAGAGGAATGTCAGTGTCTGCATACCTTGGTCCCCAGCCACGCGCCGTTCTCACATTGCGAGCATGGCACCTGGAAATATTTCGCTTGTCGGCATCGTGCCCTGAAGCGATCCACCCCGGCGAATCACGCCCGAGATCAGTCTTGTTCCGTAAATTCCCCACGGCGAACGCTGCCGTCGTTAATTAATAGACCAAGAATCGCTTGATCCAAAACGACTTCTGATTGCCCCAGGCCGCGTTGGCCTTTGCTGGTTAACGCAGCTTTCGTGGCAAAAATGCGCTCATTTTGTTGCTTGCCGTGGGCAATGGCCGTTGTTCGCGTCGCGAATCGGCAATTTTAACCACCCGTTAACCATACACCGGGCAAATTCTGCCTACCTCGGACCAGGCCAGAGGTCTTGGCCAGAGGTTAACGGAGAGCCATCAGCCATGGCCATCAACGATCTTCCGATCCTGTCGGCGCTGCGCACCAAGATGCAGTGGCACCAGGAGCGCCAGCGGGTGCTCGCCGAGAACATTTCCAACGCCAACACCCCGAACTTCAAGCCGACCGATCTGGTCGAGCCGAAATTCGACAAGGGCGGATCCACCGTCGGCGGGGGCTTCGGATCGCTGCCGATGATGCGCACCAGCGCCACCCACATCGGCGCCACCGGCGGCGGACAGACCTTCAAGGGCGACGGCGGCAGGAGCGGCTTCCTGACCAAGCCTGCCGGCAACGCCGTCAATCTCGAAGACCAGATGCTGAAGGTCTCCGCCAACCAGATGGATTACGCGGCGGCCACCTCGCTCTACACCCGCAGCCTCGGCATGCTCAAAACCGCCATCGGAAAGCGCTGACGCGCGACGTTTAAGGGAGCCGGATCATGGCAGATGATGCAAGTGACTTCGCCCGCTCGATGACCATCGCGACCTCCGGCCTGCGCGCGCAGGCGGGGCGGATGCGCGTGATCTCGGAAAATATAGCGAACGCGGATTCGACGGCGGCGCGCGCCGGCGGCGATCCCTACCGCCGCAAGGTGCCGACCTTCTCGTCGGCGCTCGACCGCACGCTCGACGCCAAGGTGGTGACGCTCGGCAAGATCCGCCCCGACCAATCGGCGTTCCGTGTCAAATACGAGCCGAGCAATCCGGCCGCCGACGTCCAGGGCAACGTTAAATATCCCAACGTCAATCCACTGGTCGAAATGACCGACATGCGCGAGGCGCAGCGGTCCTACGAAGCCAACCTCAACATCATCAGCGCCACGCGCCGCATGATTCAACGCACGCTCGACATCCTCAAGGCCTGAACAGGAACCATAGAAAATGGCTTCACCGACAGTTGCAGCAAATGCCTACTCCGCGCTCGCGCGCATGATGGAATCCGGCGGCGCCGAGAAGGCCGGCCCGACCGGTGGCGGCGGCAGCGGGCCGTCCTTCAGCGCGCTGCTCAAGGACGCCGTCGGCAGCGTGCTGGAGGCCGGCAAGAAGTCCGACGCCCAGACCATGGCGATGACCTCCGGCAAGGCCAACGTCATGGACGTGGTGACGGCGGTGGCGGAAACCGACGTCGCGGTCTCGACGCTGGTCTCGGTGCGCGACCGCGTGATCCAGTCCTACGAAGACATCATGAAGATGCCGATCTGACGTCCGTGGACGTCATCCCGGGATGGTCCGAAGGACCAGACCCGGGATCTCGAGATTCCGGGGTCTGGTGCTTACGCACCATCTCGGAATGACGACGGCGAAGTTGGGTAAGTTCAAACAAACGAGAATAAACATGACCGGTGCTGAAACCCTCGATGTGGCGCGCGATGCGATCTGGACCATTGTCGTGGTGTCGTCGCCGCTGATGGTGGTCGGCCTTCTGGTCGGCGTCGTGGTGTCGCTGTTCCAGGCGCTGACGCAGATTCAGGAGCAGACGCTGATCTTCGTGCCGAAGATTCTGGCGATCTTCGTCACATTATTGCTGGCGCTGCCGTTCATGGCGGATTCGCTGCATAGCCACATGATGCGGATATCATCGCGAATCATAGGCGGTTGATGCAAAGTGACTAGGTCATGCGCATCGACATCTCCCTGCTGCCGGCCCTTGCCGCCACCTTCATGCTGGTGTTCGCCCGCGTGGGTGCGATGGTGATGCTGCTGCCGGGGTTTGGCGAGAGCAACATCCCGGTCCGGGTCAAGCTCTCGATCGCGCTGCTGCTGACGTTGATCATCCTGCCGCTGCATCGCGCCGCCTACCACATCGACATGACCTCGATGACGGCGCTGCTGATCCTGATGCTGCACGAGATCATCATCGGCATCGTGCTCGGCGCCACCGCGCGGGTGACGCTGTCGGCGCTGGCGGTTGCCGGTTCGGTGATCGCCCAGCAGCTCGGCCTCGGTTTCGTCACCGCGGTTGATCCGACCCAGGGGCAACAGGGGCTGCTGATCGGCAACTTCCTCACCATTCTCGGCATGACGCTGCTGTTTGCCACCGACAGCCACCATCTGGTGATCGCCGCGCTGAACGAGAGCTACAGGATCTTCTCGCCCGGCGAAATGATACCGAGCGGCGATGTTGCAGCGCTCGCCACCCGCGCATTCGCCGCCGCCTTCAAGATCGGCATGCAGCTCTCGGCGCCGTTCCTGGTGTTCGGCCTCGTCTTCAATATCGGCCTTGGCGTGCTGGCGCGGCTGATGCCGCAGATGCAGGTCTATTTCGTCGGCGTGCCGCTTTCGATCATGGTCGGCTTCCTGATCTTTGCTCTGGTCCTTTCAGCGATGATGGGGACCTATCTGGATTATTTCACCGGCGTCATGCACGAACTGACACCGCTGAAATAGAACTCCAACAAAAGCTAGAGCGCCGCGATGGCCGACGACAGTGACGACAAGACAGAAGACCCTACACAAAAACGTCTCGACGACGCGCATGCGCGCGGAGACGTTGCCAAAAGCCAGGAGGTCAATACCTGGTTCGTGATCGCGGGCGGCACGCTGGTGCTGTCGAATTTCTCGGGGTCGATGGGCGGCGGCATCCTGGCGCCGCTGCGCAACCTGATCGCCAATGCCGGCCAGATGCATGCCGACGGTGCCGCGCTGCTCGCGCTCGGCAATACGCTCGGGCGTGCCTTGCTCGGCGCCGTCGGGGTGCCGTTCCTGATGCTGATGATCGCGGCGATCGCCGGCAACATGATTCAGCACCGGCTGGTGTGGTCGG
The DNA here is from genome assembly GCA_038244925.1 of Hyphomicrobiales bacterium. Lineage (GTDB taxonomy): Bacteria > Pseudomonadota > Alphaproteobacteria > Rhizobiales > Xanthobacteraceae > Bradyrhizobium. Next base: position 24,027 of record JBBRSX010000081.1, read on the forward strand.
CCGAATCGCTCTCGCCCAAGTTCAGCAAGGTGTCGCCCGGCGCCGGCCTCAAGCGCATCTTCGGCAAGCAGGCGGCGGCGAATTTCGTCAAGGGCATCTTCAAGCTGGTCGCGCTCGGCGCCGTCATGATGGCGGTGCTGTGGCCGGAGCGCCTTCGCCTGGAGTCGTTCCTGCGGTTCGACCCGGATATCATCCTCAACGTCACCACCAATCTGACGCTGCAGGTGATGGGCGCCGTGGTGGCGATGCTGGCCGCGGTCGCGATCGCGGACTATTTCTTCCAGTACAGGCAGTGGTACGAGCGGCAGAAGATGTCGCTGCAGGAGGTCAAGGACGAGTACAAGCAGTCCGAAGGCGACCCCCATATCAAGGCCAAGATCCGGCAGTTGCGGATGGCCCGCTCCAAGAAGCGGATGATGGCCGCGGTTCCCAAGGCCAGTGTGATCATCACAAACCCGACCCACTATTCGATCGCGTTGTCCTACGACCGCGGCATGGCGGCGCCGATCTGCGTCGCCAAGGGCGTCGACAACATCGCGTTCAAAATCCGGGAAGTCGCCAAGGCGCACGACATTCCGATCGTGGAGAACGTGCCGCTGGCGCGGGCGCTTTATGCGACGGTGGAGATCGACGACGAAATCCCGGTCGAGCACTACCATGCGGTCGCCGAGATCATCGGCTACGTCATGGGCCTGAAGAACGGGCTTTCCGGCCGCCGGACGTGAGGGAGGTACCGGAAATCGCCCTGAAATGCTCTCAACTTGCGAAATAGCCGCCTGATGGACTTGCGCTGGCCGGGGCGATTCAGGCACTCAGGAGGGGTGCGCCGGGCGGATGCGGGTTTGCCCGTGTCCGGCCGATTTTGGGCGCGCGTCACCTTTGAGCCGACGGGCTACGTCTTCTGATATGAGTGCCGATACCGACAGCGATCCGTCACCCGAGCCTTTCGCGGCCCACGAGCCGGCGCGGCGAAGCGGCAGCATCGTACTGGTGCTGCTGGTGGCCGCCGGCATCGTCGCGGTCGCGGTGGCGCTGATGACGATCGGCCGCGCCCAGGCCCAGCCCTATATCCTCGGCGTGCTGGCGCTGCTGGCGATGGTCGGCCTGTTCAACCTGTTCGCCTTTGCCGCCGGCCTGATCCGCTTCACCGACCGCACCTCCGACGATCCGGTGATGGGGCGGATCGCCGATCACGCCTATGACGGACTTGCGGTGACCGATCCGCGCGGCCACGTCGTCTATTCCAATGCGGCGTATCTGGCGCTGACCGGGGCTTCCTCCGCGCAGGACGTGCGGCCGATCGAGCGCGTCTTCATCGGCAATCCCGACGTTTCGGAAGCGGTGTTCCGCCTGCTCAAGGCCGCACGCGAGGGCAAGCGGCAGCAGGAGGAAGTCCGGATCGCCGGGACCGACGGCGCGCAGGGCCGCTGGCTTCGAATGCGGGTTCGCACCCTCGGTGCGAGCAAGCGCGCGGCCAAATATGCGGTGTGGTCGATCGCCGACATCACCCGCGACCGCGAGCGCCAGGAAGACGTGTTCAAGGAACTGCAGCACGCGATCGAATATCTCGATCACGCGCCATGCGGTTTCTTCTCGGTCAATCCGGCGGGCGACGTCATCTACGTCAACGCCACGCTGGCGAACTGGCTCGATCACGATCTGGCCGAAATCGGCTCGGGCGGGCTGAAGCTCACCGATATCGTGTCGGGCGACGGCGCTTCGCTTTTGACCTCGATCGTGGCGGTGCCGGGCGAGGTCAAGACCGAAGTGTTCGACATCGACCTGCGGATGCGCGGCGGCAAGACCGTGCCGGTGCGGCTCTATCACAAGCTCGCCTTCGGCGCCGACGGCGTGCCCGGCGCGTCGCGCACGCTGGTGATCAGCCGCGCCCGTGACGAGCATTCCGACCCCGAACGCGCCGCCGAAGTCCGCTTCATGCGGTTCTTCGACCATACGCCGATGGCGATCGCGACGGTGGATCGCGCCGGTGCCGTGGTGCGCGCCAATGCCCGCTTCGCCAAGCTGGCGCAAAGCCTGGGCGGCGATGGCGCCGCCGGCAAGTCGATCTTCCGCACCGTGAACGCGCGCGATCGCGGCATGCTGATTTCGGCGATCAACCAGGCGGCCGAAGGCCAGGGCGACATCGCCCCGGTCGAGGCCATGCTCGACGGCGCCAAGGAGCGCTGGGGGCAGTTCTTCGTTACCTCGGTCGACGAGAGCGAACGCGAGACCGAGGCTGCGATCGTCTATCTGCTGGAGACCACCGAGCGGCGCGCGCTGGAGAACCAGATCAACCAGTCGCAGAAGATGGATATGGTCGGCCAGCTCGCCGGCGGCATCGCGCACGATTTCAACAACGTGCTGTCCGCGATCATGATGGCGAACGACTTCCTGCTGAACGCGCACAAGCCGACCGATCCGTCGTTCCAGGAC
>JBBRSX010000082.1:0-26364 GCA_038244925.1 Hyphomicrobiales bacterium
ATATTTCCCCGAGGGCAACAAGCTCGACGGCTCCACGGTTTATGGCTACGGCGTCGCGCAAACCCTGGTGAAGGTGCTCGAGATTTGCGGTGATAACCTGACCCGCGAAAACGTCATGAAGCAGGCGGCGAGCCTGAAGGACTTCCGTACCGAAGTGCTGCTGCCCGGCATCAAGATCAATACCGGCCCGACTGATTTCGCTCCGATTTCCTCGCTTCAGCTGATGAAGTTCAAGGGCGAGAAGTGGGAACTGTTCGGTGACGTCATCAACGCCGACGCCGGCGGCTAGCTCCGGCGGAATCCCCGCTTAAGACCCAACAGGCCCCCTGCGACCGCTTCGCAGGGGGCTTTTTGTTGCGAACATTTTTTTCCCCTGTATCAATGCAGGGGAAGAAACCAAGGCCCGGCCGATCCGGCAGGCGCCGCCAAGAACGTCAGGGAGTTCGCAGCATGCAAAGCCCGATCAGCCGCCGCTTCGCCGCCATGTTTCTCGGCCTGTCGCTGGCCGCGACCAGCCACGCGGCATTGGCGCAGAAGCAATACGATACCGGCGCCAGCGACACCGAGATCAAGATCGGCAACATCGTGCCCTATAGCGGCCCGGCGTCGGCTTACGGCGTGGTCGGCAAGGCGATGGGCGCCGTATTCAAGAAGGTCAATGACGACGGCGGCATTAACGGCCGCAAGATCAACTTCATTTCCTATGACGACGCCTACTCGCCGCCCAAGGCGGTCGAACAGGCGCGCAAGCTGATCGAGAGCGACGAGGTGCTGCTGCTGTTCGGTACGCTCGGGACCGCCTCCAACACCGCAATCCAGAAATACGTCAACAGCAAGAAGGTGCCGCAACTGTTCGTCGCCACCGGCGCCACCAAGTGGAACGACCCGAAGGCATTCCCCTGGACCATGGGCTGGCTGCCCTCGTACCAGAGCGAGTCGCGCATCTACGCCAAGTATCTCGCCAGAGAGAAGCCGGCGGCGAAGATCGCGGTGCTCTATCAGAACGACGACATGGGCAAGGATTATCTGAAGGGCCTCAAGGATGGCTTTGGCAGCGCCGCGTCGCGCATCGTCGCCGAGGAAAGCTACGAGGTGGCGGAGCCGACGGTCGATAACCACGTGGTGCGGCTGAAATCGGCCAACCCCGATGTCATCATCTTCTTCACGACGCCGAAATTCGGCGCGCAGGCGATCAAGAAGATCGGCGAGATGAACTGGAAGCCGGTCACGATCGTCTCCAATGTCAGCGCCTCGACCGCGACCGTGATGCGGCCCGCCGGTTTGGAAAATTCGCAAAACGTGATGTCGGCGGCCTACGCCAAGGACGTCAGCGATCCGCAATGGGCCGGCGATGCCGGCATCAAGGCGTTCGACGAACTGCTCGCGAAATATCTGCCGGAGGTCAACCGGGTCGATGCTTCCGCAATGACCGGCTACAACATGGCGACCACCATGGTCGAGGTGCTGAAGCGCTGCGGCGACAACCTGACGCGCGCGAACGTCATGAAGCAGGCCGCCGGCCTCAAGCAGTTCGCGCAGGGCGGACTGCTGCCCGGCATCACGCTGACCACCGGCGCCGACGATTTTCAGCCGATCGAACAGTTGCAACTGATGCAGTTCAAGGGCGAGCGCTGGCAGTTGTTCGGCGACGTCATCAGCGGCGAACTCAGCAACTGATCTGATTTCGCGGCGACGAAAGCATTGTCATGACCGATCGACGTCCCCTGCTCCGCGCGATCTTCGACGCGGCCGTCGCGGCCGCGCATCCTGATTTGGTGCTGTCGGCGCATCTGCGCCCGGTGCCGAAAGGCCGGGTGATCTGCCTTGCCGCCGGCAAGGGCGCAGCCGCAATGGCGGCGGCGGCCGAGCGGCACTACCTCGACGCGCTCGGGCTCGACCCGGCGCGGCTGGTCGGCATCGCCACCACCCGCCACGGCCACGGCGTGCCGACCCGGCGCATCCGCGTCGTCGAGGCCGGCCATCCCGTGCCTGACGAAGCCGGCCTCAAGGCCGCCGACGACACGCTGCGGCTTGCGGCGGAAGCGACCGCGGACGATCTGCTGCTGGTGCTGCTGTCCGGCGGCGGCTCGGCGAACTGGATCGCGCCGGTCGAGGGCGTGTCGTTCGCACAGAAGCAGCAGGTCAACCGGGCGCTGCTGCGCTCGGGCGCGCCGATCGGCGAGATGAACATCGTGCGAAAACATCTGTCGCGGATCAAGGGCGGAAGGCTGGCCCGCGCCGGTCAGCGCGCCGAAATCGTCACGCTGGCGATATCGGACGTGCCGCGCGACGATCCCTCTGCCATTGCTTCGGGACCGACGGTGCCGGATCCGACCACGCTGGCGGATGCCCGCGCGCTGGTCGCAAGATACAATCTCGCGGTCGACGACGCCGTTCGCCGCGCGCTCGACGATCCCAGCAACGAAAGCTGCAAGCCGGGCGATACAGCTTTCGCCCGTGCGCAGTTCGAGTTGATCGCGCGTCCAAAGGCCTCGCTCGACGCGGCGATCAAAATAGCGAAAGGCGCCGGCTACGAGATCGTCGAACTCGGCGCTGATCTCGAAGGCGAGGCGCGCGAGGCGGCGGCCGAGCATGCGCGGCTGGCGCTGAAGGCGCGCGGCGAAGGCAAGCGTACCGCGATCCTCTCGGGCGGCGAGTTGACGGTAACCGTGCGCGGCAACGGCCGCGGCGGGCCAAACCAGGAATACGCGCTGGCGCTGGCGGACCTTCTGAAGGACACACCTGACATCGCAGCACTGGCTGCCGATACCGACGGCGCCGACGGCGGCGCCGGCAACGCTACCGATCCCGCAGGCGCCATGATCGATCACGCGACGTTTGCGAAGATGAAGTCGCTGAGGCTCGAGCCGAAGACGTATCTGACCAACAACGACGCGTCGGCGTTTTTCGAGGCGACGGGTGATTTGCTGCTGACTGGGCCGACGCTGACGAACGTGAATGACGTCCGGGTTATTTTGGTGGATTGATACTGTCATTCCGGGGCGCGCATAGCGCGAGCCCGGAATGACGGTCAAAACTCCATCGCGATCTTCGACAGCATTTCCAATAGTGCCGTGTGGTTCGCCGGTCCCAGCACTTCGATCAGCCGCGCCTCGTGCTTGCTGGCGACCAGTTTCTTGGCGCGCGCCAGCACGGCGCGGCCCTTGTCGGTCAGAACAAGGATATGGGAGCGGCGGTCGTTGGCCGAACGCATCCGCGCGCAGAGGTCGCGGCTTTCGAGGCCGTCGAGCATTGCCACGAAATTCGGCCGGAGGATGCCGAGCGTGTTGGCGATCTCGGTCTGGTTGCGGCCGGGATTTTTGTCGAGCAGCAGCAGCACCGAGAACTGCGCCGGCGTCAGCTGCAGCGGCGCGACGCAGCGCAGAAAATCCTCGAATACCTTCAATTGGGCGCGCTTGAGCGAATAGCCGAGCAGTTCGGACAATTCGCCCAGTTGCAGCGCCGCGTTCTCCGCCGCAGCCTCGACAGCTTCCTTGCCGTTGTGGCGGGCAGGTTTGATGGCGTCGGTGGCGGCCTTGTCGGTGGCGGCCTTGTCGGTAGCAGCTTTGGAAACTGTCATCGCTCGAGGCTCGCAATCCCGGTAAAAGGTCCCGCCGGTGGTCCGGGCCTTGATGTTATAATTGATAATTGTTATCCACTATACCAAATGTCGGCACCCTTTCAACTGCCGATATCGGAGGCCGGTTGACCGCCTGAGGTCGCAACGGCTCGACGCGTGAGGGGGAGCGCCAGGTCTTGAACACGACGATCATGCTGTTCCTGCTGCAGGACGGCATCACCAACGGCGCGATCTATGCGTTGCTCGGGCTTGCACTCGTTCTGGTGTTCGCGGTCACCCGCGTCATCCTGATCCCGCAGGGCGAATTCGTCACCTATGGGGCGCTGAGCTACGCCATGCTGGCGACCGGCCAGGTGCCGGGCACGGCGCGGCTGGCGGTCGCGATGGGCGTGGTCGCGTTCGGCCTCGACCTGTTTGCCGCACGGAAAGCGCTGCGCCTGAAACGGATCGCGCGCGCTTTTATCGTCGACATCGTTCTTCCCGCAGGCATCCTGGCGCTCGCTTACGCCGTCGCCGGTCCCAAGACGCCAATCGCGGTCAACATCGCGCTGGCGCTCTTGATTGTCGCCGCGATCGGCCTGTTTCTGTATCGCATCGCGTTCCAGCCGCTGGCGCACACCTCGGTGCTGGTGCTGCTGATCGCCTCCGTCGGCTGCCACCTGGCGCTGCAGGGACTTGGGCTGGTGTTCTTCGGCGCCGAGGGTTTACGAGGACCGGCACTGTCGAGCGCGGCGCTGACGATCGGGCCATTGCGCTTCACCGGCCAGAGCCTCGCGGTCTATGGCCTGACCGTCGCCTTCATCATCGGGCTGTGGCTGTTCTTCGGCTTCACGCTGATGGGCAAGGCGCTGCGCGCCACCGCCGTCAACCGGCTCGGCGCGCGTCTCGTCGGCATCCGCACCACGCTGTCGGGGCAGATCGCGTTCCTGCTTGCGTCGGTGATCGGCGCGATCTCGGGGATTTTGATCGTGCCGATCACGACGCTGTATTACGACACTGGATTCCTGATTGGCCTCAAAGGTTTTGTCGCCGCCATCATCGGCGGTCTGGTCAGCTATCCGCTGACCGCCGTTGCGGCGATCTTGGTCGGCTGCGTCGAGGCCTTCTCCTCGTTCTATGCCAGCAATTTCAAGGAGGTCATCGTCTTCACGCTGATCCTTCCCGTGCTGGTGCTGCGTTCGCTCGCGGCGCCCGCGGTCGAGGAAGAGAAGGACTGACGGCGATGGCGCAGCGGCTTCCTCTCCTCATCTTCGCCATCGTGATGGCGGCGATCCCTTTCATCCCCGGGGTGCCGCCGTTCTGGATCGTGCTGCTGGACAATATCGGCCTCGCCGCGCTGGTGGCGATGGGGCTGGTGATCCTGACCGGCGTCGGCGGCCTCACTTCATTCGGCCAGGCCGCGTTCTGCGGGTTCGGTGCCTACACAACGGCGGTGCTGACCACGACCTATGGCGTGTCGCCGTGGCTGACGTTGCCGCTGTCGCTGCTGGTCAGCGGCATTGCGGCGGTGCTGCTCGGCATCGTCACCGTGCGACTGTCGGGCCACTATCTGCCGCTCGGCACCATCGCCTGGGGCATCGGGCTGTTTTACCTGTTCAGCAAGCTGGAATTCCTCGGCCGCAACGACGGTATTCAGGGCATTCCGCCGCTCTCGATCGGCGCGCTGAAAATGCTGAGTCCGGGCACGATCTATTACGCGATCTGGATCGCGGTGCTGGTCTCGGCGCTGTTGACCATGAACCTGCTGGACTCCCGCACCGGCCGCGCCATTCGCGCGCTGCGGCGCGGTCACATCGCGGGCGAAGCTTTTGGCGTGCAGACACCGCGCGCCAAGCTGCTGGTGTTCATCTATGCGGCGGTGCTGGCTGGTCTCTCCGGCTGGCTCTATGCGCATTTCCAGCGCGCCGCCAACCCGACGCCGTTCGGCGCGCAGGCCGGCATCGAATATCTGTTCATCGCGGTGGTCGGTGGCGCCGGCTATGTCTGGGGAGGCGTGCTCGGCGCCGCGATCGTCGTGATCCTCAAGGAGGTCCTGCAAAGCTACCTGCCCTATATTTTTGGCGGCCAAAGCCAGCTCGAAACCATCGTGTTCGGCATCCTGCTGGTCGGCCTGTTGCAACTGGCGCCGACCGGCGTCTGGCCGTGGCTGATGGCGCGGCTGCCGTTGAAGCCGGCCCGCAAGATACCGGATACGTCGTTAAAGCTTCCGGCCCGCGTCCGCGCGGCGGCTACGCCGTCAGTGCTGCTGCATATCGAGAACGCGAGAAAGCAGTTCGGCGGCGTGATCGCCGTCAACGACGTCTCGTTCGACGTTCAGGCCCGCGAGATCGTCGCTTTGATCGGTCCCAACGGCGCCGGCAAGAGCACCACCTTCAACCTGATCACGGGCGTCCTCACATCGACCAGCGGCACGATCTCGGTGCTTGGCAAGAAGGTCGACAACGCCCCGCCGCAGGAGATCGTCAAGCTCGGCGTCTCCAGGACGTTCCAGCACGTCAAGCTGGTACCCGACATGACCGTGCTCGAGAACGTCGCGATCGGCGCCCATCTGCGCGGCCACGCCGGCGCGATCTCCAGCATGTTCCGGTTCGACCGCGCCGACGAGGCAAAGTTGCTGGCGGAAGCCGCGCGCCAGATCGAGCGCGTCGGGCTCGGCGACCAGATCGACCAGCTGGCGGGGAGCCTGTCGCTGGGCCAGCAGCGCATCGTCGAGATCGCCCGCGCGCTCTGCGTCGATCCGTTGCTGCTGCTGCTCGACGAGCCGGCCGCGGGCCTGCGCCACATGGAGAAGCAGCGGCTTGCCGCACTGTTGCGTCAACTGCGTGACGGCGGCATGTCGGTGCTGCTGGTCGAACACGACATGGGCTTTGTGATGGATCTCGCCGACCGCATCGTGGTTCTGGATTTCGGCACCAAGATCGCCGAAGGCACGCCAGCTGCGATCAAGACCAACCCTGATGTGATCAAGGCCTATCTCGGAGCGACCGCATGAGCGCGCTGCTGTCGGTCGCCGACGTCCATGTTGCCTACGGCAAGGTCGAAGCCGTGCGCTCGGTGTCGCTCGACGTCGCCGAAAACGAGATCGTCACCATCATCGGCGCCAACGGCGCCGGCAAGACCACGCTACTGAACGCCATCATGGGGATCCTGCCGCTGAAAGGCCGTGCCGCCTTTGCCGGAAGCGACATGGCCGCACTCGACATCGAGGACCGCGTCGCGGCCGGCCTCTGCCTGGTGCCCGAACTCCGCGAATTATTTGGCAGCATGAATGTCGAGGACAATCTGCAGCTCGGCGCCTTCCGGATTGCGAAGGCGGTCGCCGCAAAGTCGTTCGAGCGGGTCTACACGCTGTTTCCGCGGCTGAAGGAGCGGCGCAAGCAACTGGCGGGCACGCTGTCCGGCGGCGAGCAGCAGATGCTGGCGATGGGCCGCGCGCTGATGGGCGCGCCAAGGCTCCTGATGCTGGACGAGCCGAGCCTGGGGCTGGCGCCGATCATCGTCGCCGACATTTTCCGTACCATCGGTGAACTCCGAGCCGCCGGCGTCTCGGTGCTCTTGGTGGAACAGAACGCGCAAGCCGCACTGCGGATTGCCGACCGCGCCTATGTGATGGAGCTCGGCGAGTTCATCCTGAACGGACCCGCAAAAGACGTCGCCGCCAACAAGCGCGTCGCCGCGAGCTATCTCGGCTTCCAGCACGAGGGCGAAAGCGCGATTTAGGCTACCCCTTCACCCTCCCCTGGAGGGCAAGAACAAGCCTGCTCCTGAATCGCCTCCGTCGCGGGCGACGATTGTTAACAAAATCTTAAGCATAATCCCAGTTACGCTGCACTCACGCGGGGTTGAGGAACTTCCTGAACACTCTCTAACCCCTAGCCTTGCCGCAAATAGAGTCAGTTGCCGGCTGGCATCGAGCGCCGACGGCTAGTGGCGAGCCCAAGGTTGGATGATGCCGGCCCACGATTGCCCTGCGGTTGAAACGCCGGAGTTCCTGCTATCAGCGCTTGAGCAGGCCGATAATGCCGTGGTCATCATCGATGGCGACCACCATGTCCGCCATTTCAACGCGGCAGCCGAACGGATCTGGGGATTTTCTCGCGCAGACGTTTTGGGGGGCGATGCCGGCCTTCTCGGGCTTCATGACCCGCAGTTGCTGCAGATTGCGACGGCGGAACAGACGAGCGACGGCGCCCGGCGAAAACCGAATTCTGAAATCACGATCCGCCACCATGACGGCAGGCAGGTTCGCGTCGCGTTGTCGGTGTCGCGCGTCGCGATCGACGGCCAGATCAACACCATGGTGTTCATTCGGGACATCACCGTCGAGATCATGCGCCGCGACAGGATGGCCCTGCTCAATCTGGTCGCCGACAAGACCAACCGTGCGGTCGTCGTCACCGATCGCAACCTTGGGATCGTCTACAGCAACGCCGCCTTTGCCGGCATGTTCGGACATTCTTGCGAGGATGCCCTGGGACAACCGATCGGCCAGTTGCTTGCCGGCAAGCATACCGACCGCGCGGCGCTGGCGCGGTTGCGACGCCGGGTCAGCGCAGGTAGCGACGGCGAAGAAGAAATTCTCACCTACGACAAGAACGGCGATGAAATCTGGATCTCGATCACCGCGAAGGCATTTCGCGACGAGCGCGGACGGATCAAGTACCTGTTTGCCCTGCTGACCGATATCAGCGAGGACAAGCAGTTGAGATCGCTGCAGCAGCTGATCATGGGCGCACTGGCCGACGAAGTCCCGATTACCGAAATTGCCGACCGGCTTTGCCGGCGCGTCGAAGTCATCGCTCCCGATGTCGTCTCCTCGGTGCTGCATGTCGACGCCGACGGACTGATCCACCCGCTGGGTGGCCCCAGCCTGCCCGCGGAATATTCCCGCGCGCTTGAGGGCGTGGCCATCGGACCGGAGATCGGCTCGTGCGGATCGGCAGCCTTCTTCGGCAAAGCAGTCCTAGCCGACGATCTCGACACCGACCCGCGCTGGCAGTCGTTCAAGGCGATCCCGCTTGCGGCCGGCCTGAAAGCCTGCTGGTCGACGCCGATCAAGGCCAAGGACGGCCGCGTGATCGGAACCTTTGCGTTTTATTTCAGGGAATCCCGGGCGCCGAGCCACTGGCATCAACGCATTGTCGACGCCTGCGTTCATCTCGGCGCGCTGGCGATCGAGCGCAAGGAAGCGCGGGCCCAGATCGCCCGCCTCGCCTACCACGATATGCTGACCGGCCTACCGAACCGCGCGCAACTGCGCCAACTGATCAACGCGGCGATCGAAGGCTGTCCCGACGGAAACAACGTCGCGTTGGTGTTCCTCGATCTCGATCATTTCAAGGACGTCAACGATACGCTCGGACACTCGGCCGGCGACGAGTTGCTGGTCGAGTTGACGCAGCGTCTGCGCGCCCGGATTCAACCGGGCGACATGCTGGGACGTCTCGGCGGCGACGAATTTGTGATGGTGCTGCCGAACTGCGACCCGGCCAAGGCCTCGCTGATCGCCACCGGCATTACCGAGGCGCTGGCGTTGCCGCTGCGGCTCGGCGACCGGCAGGTGCCGATCTCCGCCAGCATGGGCATCAGCATCTACCCGGACAACGCCACCGACATCGATACGCTGATGCGGCAGGCCGATGCGGCGATGTACAAGGCCAAGCAGGCCGGCCGCGCCACTCACCGCTTCTTCAGCGTCGACATGAACCGGATCGCCGAGCAGCGGCTGATCCACATTACGGCGCTGCGCAACGCGATCGCCACCGATGCGCTGAAACTTCACTATCAGCCGCAGACCCGGACAGGCGACGGCTCCATGTATGGCGCCGAGGCCCTGGCACGCTGGCATGACCCGGTGCTCGGCGAGGTACCACCGCTGAAATTCATCCGGCTGGCCGAAGAGTGCGGCCTGATCGAGCAGATCGGCCTGTGGTCGATCCGCGAAGCCTGCCGGCAACTGGCCGCGTGGCGTCGCGCGGGCCTCGACGTGCCATGTGTGTCGGTCAATCTGTCGCCGCTCAATTTCCAGAACCGGGGTCTTGCCGCCGTCGTGGCCGAGACCCTCGCGGTCAACGGCCTGCCGCCGGAAGCCCTGATGCTCGAGATCACCGAAAGCGTGCTGATGAACGAGCGCTCGGTGGCGGTCGAAACCATGAATGCGATTCGCGATCTCGGTGTCGGCCTGTCGCTGGACGATTTCGGCACCGGATATTCGAGTTTGAGCCGGCTCGCGCATTTGCCGATCCGCGAATTGAAGATCGACCGGGCCTTCATGCGCGACATCGAGCACGACGCCAGTGCATTGGCGGTCACCACCGCCGTCGTTCGTGTCGGCCAGAGTCTGAAAATGACCGTGGTCGCCGAAGGCGTCGAAACCGAAGGCCAGCGCGCCGTCATGCAGGCGCTCGGCTGCGACGTCGTGCAGGGATATCTGTTCGCGCCGGCACTGGCGCCCGAGGCGTTCGAACGCTGGCTGCTCAATCATTCGGTGGAGCAAGCCGGCGCGATGCTGCGGCGCCTCGGCGAATCCTTGTCCCGACCCAGCGCCGCACCACCCGCGGCGGACGCTTCCGCCCAGCGGACGGCGTAGCGATTACGCTTCACGTCCCCAAGAAAGAAGCCGGCCCTCTGAAAGAAGGCCGGCTTCCTTGTTTAGCGAAGCGGCTAAACCATCCTTACATCGCCGGAACGTACTTCCCGCCCTTGACGGTCAGGAGGATGCGCGAGCGGTCATCCAGACCGTAGCGATCTTTCTCGGTGAAGTTATAGACGCCTTGGGTGGCGGCGATGTCCTTCTCGGTCATCAGCGCCCCACGGAGGGCTTCACGAAACTCTGGCGTTCCCGGCTTCGCGGTCTTCAGTGCCACCGGTATCACCCGCTTGAGCACTTCGAATGCGTCATAGGAATGGCCGGCGAACTGGCTGCGGCTGTTGGCGCCATACTTGGCTTCGTAGGCCGTGTTGAGCGCCAGACCGGGCTTCTTGGTCAGCGCGCTGTCGGGCTGCGTTTCCGGCGACATCACCGGGCCCGACGCCATGATCACACCTTCCGCCGCGGGGCCGGCAACACGGATGAAGTCCATGCTGGCAGCACCGTGGGTCTGGTAGATCAGGCCCTTGTAGCCACGCTCGCGCAGCGCCGTCTGCGGCAATGCCGCGGCGGTGCCGGACGCGCCGATCAGGACGGCATCCGGATTGGCCGCGACGAGCTTCAGCACCTGACCGGCCACCGAAGTGTCCGGGCGCGCGAAGCGCTCTTCGTCGATCATGGACAAGCCCATCGGAACGGCGTGGGCCTTGAAGTCGTTGACCCAGAGATCGCCGTAGGAATCGGAGTAACCGATATAGCCGACAGTCTTGATGTTATGCGCCTTCATGTGCTCGAACAGCACCTTACCCATGATCGGGATCGGCTGCGGCATGGCGACCGACCACTTCATACGCGCTTCGTTGACCGGGAAGGGCGCCAAGCCGAAATGCGGAATGCCGGCTTCATTGGCCACGGTCGAAACCGCGATCGTCGGCGGCGTGGTGGACGAACCCATGATGATGTCGGCCTTCGACTCGGTGACGAAGCGCCGCGCGTTGGTGGTGGCCGCGGTCGGATCGCCGCCGTCGTCGAGCACGATCAGCTTGAGCGGCACGCCGCCGATTTCCTTCGGCACGAAGTCGAGCGCGTTGCGTTCGGGAATGCCGAGCGCTGCCGCCGGCCCTGTCGTGGTGACGGAAATTCCGATGACGATTTCATTGGTCTGCGCCAGCGCCGGCGAGCCCGGCAGCGCCAGTGCCGCCACGACGGCAGCGGCGGACAGAAGAGCCTTATTCATTCATTCCTCCCTTTGAGTGTCTTGTTATGGTCTTAAGCAAAATCCGGTAGGCAAATCAGCCCCTTCTTTAGGTCCTGGCCGGGCCCGAGTCAGCTTAATAAGTGAGCCCGATCAACGTCTCAGCCCCGCATGAACCGCTCGATGATCTCCTGCGGCATCGGCGCCGATTTCAGCTTCGCGGGGTCGTCCGGGTGACGGCCGACCAGCACGCGGGTCTCGAACGCTTCGATCGCCAGCGCCTCCCCCTTGAACACCCTGTGGGTCACCTCGAAGCTCGATCGCTTGAAGCTTTCGATCTGACTTTGGATGATGATCCAGTCGCCATGGGTGGAAGCGATATGAAATTTCGCTCTTGTATCCACCATCGGTATGCCGACCAGGCCGTATTTGTGAATGATGTCCTGCTTCGAAAAACCGGCCGCTTCGAACAGGATCGAGGTCGAGTCGTCGAACATCGCGAAGTAGCGCGGGTAGTAAACGATATTGGCGGGGTCGCAATCGCCCCACTGGATCTGCACGTCGCGACGATGAACGAACATGGAGCGAGCTCCTACCATAGCGTTTTCGAGCGAAGTGGGTACCGGTTCGCGTAAAAAAACGCGTCAAAAAACAAGGCGCTGGAATCAGGTTCTGATTTAGTCAGAACCTATTTCTAGCGCGGCGCCATGCGAAGCGCGGCGTCGAGCCGCACCACTTCGCCGTTGAGGTACGGGTTGTCGATCATGTGCAGCGCCAGCGAGGCGAACTCATCGGCGTGGCCGAGGCGGCGCGGGAACGGGATCGCGGCTGCGAGCGAATCCTGCGCCTCCTGCGGCAAGTTGGCCAATAGCGGCGTGAGAAACAGGCCGGGCGCAATCGTCAGCACGCGAATGCCGAACTGCGCCAGCTCGCGCGCGATCGGCAAGGTCATGGCGACGATGCCCCCCTTCGAGGCCGAATAGGCGGACTGACCGATCTGGCCGTCATAGGCCGCGACCGAGGCCGTGGAGATCACGACGCCGCGCTCGCCGGTCGCGAGCGGCTCCAGCTTCGACATGCCGGCCGTGGCCAGCCGCAGCATGTTGAAGGAGCCGAGCAGATTGACCTTGATCACCCGCTCGAAATCCGTGAGCGCCATCGGGCCTTCCTTGCCGATCACGCGCTTGGCGACGCCGATGCCGGCGCAATTCACCAGCACCCGCGCCGGGCCATGGGCGGCGGCAGCCTTCGCGATCGCGGCTTCAGCCGAGGCCGCGTCCGAGACGTCGCAGATCACCGCGACGCCGCCGATCTCGGCGGCAACGGTTTCCGCGAGCTTGGC
Source organism: Hyphomicrobiales bacterium (assembly GCA_038244925.1). Taxonomy (GTDB): domain Bacteria; phylum Pseudomonadota; class Alphaproteobacteria; order Rhizobiales; family Xanthobacteraceae; genus Bradyrhizobium. The sequence continues at coordinate 12,707 of JBBRSX010000082.1, forward strand.
GTTGAGATCGCAGACCGCGACCTTGGCGCCCTGCGCCGCCAGCCGGCGCGCGGTGGCCGCGCCCAATCCCGATGCACCCCCGGTGACAATGGCGGCCTGATCCTTCAACTGCATGGCGTTCTCCCTGGTAACAACTAGTTCGAATTCAGCTCAGCGTGATGACTTGCGCCGGTGGCGTCGGTGCATAAATCGTCTCGATCAGTGCATCTCGATTTTCCAGCACGGCGCGCTGGTTGATCGAGCCCTTGTCGGTAACTTCGCCGCGGTCGATCGACAGCGGCGTATCGAGCAGCACCGCGCGCGTGATCCTCGTCGATGATCCCGTGGCGCTCGCCAGCAACTTCTGGAACCGCTCGCGGAAGGCGGCGCGGATCAGCGGATCGGCCGCGACAGCGGCGAGATCGTCCGGCGGCAGCGTCGGATTGATCAGCCGGCAGCCGTCGAGATCGAGCACTACCAGCGCCGAAATCTCATCATGGTTGATGCCGGCAATGACGACGTCGCGCACCAGCGGCGCGCAGGCGGCAACAAAGCGCGCCCGCAACGGGCCGACGCTGACCCAGGTGCCGGAGGCGAGCTTGAAGTCCTCGGCGATGCGGCCGTCGAAATCGAATCCGGCGTCGAAATCATTGGGGTCGGCGGGCTTCAGCGCGTCGCCGAACTTGTAGAATCCCTCCTCGTCGAACGCCTTTGCCGTGAGCTCGGGCTGGCGCCAGTAGCCCGGTGTGACGTTCGGCCCCCTGGCGCGCACTTCGAGCTTGCCGTTGTTCGGCAGCAGTTTTGCGTCATTGCCTGATACGGGGAGCCCGACATGGCCGGAGCGGGAGGTATCGGGGCGTACCGACATGAAGAATGGCGAGGTTTCGGTGGCGCCGAGGCCGGTCAGCATCGGAACCCGAAACCCGGTCTCCTGCACCGCGAGTTCGTCAAGACTGTTCCAGACGAACGGCGATAGCGCAGCACCCGAGAAGAACATCGCATGCAGCCGGCCGAAGAATTTGGCTCGCAATGCCTTGTCGTCGCGCAGATACGGCAGCAGCGATTCATAGCCCTTGGGGACGTTGAAATAGACCGTCGGAGAAATCTCGCGCAGGTTACGCACGGTCTCCTCGATGCCGCCGGGCATCGGCTTGCCCTCATCGAGATACATCGAGCCGCCGTTGTACAGCGTCAGTCCGATATTGTGGTTGCCGCCGAAGGTGTGATTCCACGGCAGCCAGTCGACGATCACGGGCGGCTCGTCCTTCAGGAACGCCAGCGTCTCGCGCAGCATCACCTGATTGGCGCAGATCATGCGCTGGGTGTTGATGACGGCCTTCGGGTTGCCGGTCGAGCCTGAGGTGAGCAAAAATTTTGCGATGGTGTCGGGGCCGATGGAATCATGAACAGCGTCGAGATTTGCATCAATCTTTGTCGCCAGCAGATCGGACAGCGTCGTCACGCTGCGACCGGCGACAGCACCAAACGACGCGGCGATCTCGGTCCCTTCGGGGACGTTGGCTATCAATGCATCGGAAAATTTCGAGGCGTCGTCGGCAAAGACGAGGCCCGGCGTCAGCAGCTTCATCAGAAAGCCGAGCTTGCCGTAGTCGCGCGAGATGAGCGAATAGGCCGGGGATACCGGACAAAAGGGAATACCGGCATAGAGCGCGCCGAAGGCGATCAGCGCGTGGTCGATCGAATTGCCGGAGAGAATCACGATCGGCTTTTCCGCCGAGAGACCGCGAGCCAGCAGCGCCGAGGCAATGTGCCGCGCCGACGTCAGCAACTCCGCGTAAGTGATCTGACGCCAGCCGCGCGCGGCGTTGCGTTCCGCCATGAAGACGCGATCGGGCGTCGCGCCGGCCCAATGATGCAGCCGGTCGGTGATACGGACCGGGTAGTCGCTGAGCTGAGCCTTCGGCCTGAGATAAATCGTGCCGTCGTCGCGGCGCTCGACCGTCACGTCGGGATTACCGAACGAAATCGCGCGCAGCGGATGGGCGCTGCCGGTGCGGGCCGCGCTATCGCTCGTGGCTGATGTGTTGGGCGTGGCGCTCATCAGGTCGGCTTCACCTTGGCGGTCTTGCGGTCGAGAAACGCGCGAATACGCTGTTTGGCTTCCTTGTCGCTCTGCGCCACCGTCGCCATCAGCGATTCCATCAACAGGCCCGTCTGCGGGTTGGCCTCCGCGATCATCGGCAACGCCTGCAGCACCGCGAAATTAGTGAGCGGCGCATTGGCCGCGACTCTTTCCGCCAGCTCCATCGCCTTCGGCAGCGCGCCGCCGGCTTCGGTAAGGTATTGCGAGAAACCGTAGGCTGCGCCTTCGGTCGCGGAATACACCCGCCCCGTCAGCATCATGTCGGTCATCCGCGCCACGCCGATCAGCCGCGGCAGCCGCACCGATCCACCGCCGCCGACGAAAATGCCGCGCTGGCCCTCCGGCAGCGCGAAATAGGCCGAGGGTTCGGCAACGCGGATATGCGCGGCGCAGGCGAGCTCGAGTCCGCCGCCGATGACCGCGCCCTTTAGGGCTGCGATGACAGGCACGCGGCTATATTGAATGCGGTCGAACACCCGGTGCCACATCTGCGAATGCCGCAAGCCTTCGGTGGCATCGTGCTCGGTCAGTTCGGACAGGTCGAGCCCGGAGGAGAAGTGATCGCCGACACCATGGATCACCACAGCGCCGATGTTGTCGGGGAGATTGGTGAAGCAATCCTGGATCGCGAGAATGATGCCGTCGTTCAGCGCATTCCGCTTGGCCGGGCGGTTGAGGCCCACGGACAGCACCGTGCCGGTCTGCTCGATTGTGAGCAGGTCGGACTGACCCGCGGCGGCGGTGGCGGCGTTTCCCATGGGCGTTATTGTTTCCTGTCCAGAATAGTTATGTTTTATAACGATTGGGGGAGGAGTCAATATGTCCTAAGGCTCGCCGCACGCACCCCCGTCATTGCGAGCGCAGCGAAGCAATCCATACCTTCTTCGCGGAAGGATGGATTGCTTCGCTGCGCTCGCGATGACGACGTTGAAGGAGTTCGCCTAAAGCACCTGGTGCACGTCGATCACCACGCGGTCGGCGTGGCGGGCGGCGGAGCCGACAAAGATGTTTTCCATCAGCCAGCGGTACTTTTCGGCACCGGTCTCGAATTTCGGCACGGTGCGGAAATAGATCAGCTTGGGATCGACCGGCTCGCCGCGCTTCAGTTTCTGCAGGAGTTCAACCGGGCCGAACCGCATGCCCTTGTTCTCGACATAGACCACCGCGCCGTCGTCGGTCTCGAAAGCGTATTTGGCTTCGAGTTCGATCAGCTCATTGGGCCGGATGATCTGAAAATCCGCGCCGAAGGCGCAGACCTTGCCATTGATGCCCTCGCCCTTCACCTCACCGCCGACGATGGGAATGATCCGGCGCACGCCGGTGCCGATCTCGCCGGCCGAGGTGACGTCGCCGATGCGGGCGGTGATGGTGAAGACGTATTTGGTCTGAAGCTGAGGTGTCATTGACTGTACTCTAGTGAATCCCGGCCATCATGCGTTGCGGCAGCCAGGTCGCCAGCAGCGGAAAGGCGATCAGGATCACCAGCCGGACCAGGTCGGTCGCGACGAACGGAAGCACGCCGCGAAAAATCGTGGAGAACGACACATCCTTGACGACGCTTTTGATAACAAAGACGTTCATTCCGACCGGGGGATGAATCAGGCCGAGCTCGACCGTCATCACGATGATGACGCCGAACCAGATCGGGTCGAAACCGAGATGGGTGACGACCGGGAAGATGATCGGCACCGTCAGGATGATCATCGCCATGGCGTCCATCAGGCAGCCCAGTACCAGATACATCACCATGATCAGAGCGAGCACGCCGTAGGCGCCGAGCCCAAGGCCGGTGAGAAACTCGGTGACCTTCTGCGGGGTCTGCGTCACCGTGAGGAAATATCCGAAGATCAACGCACCGATCAGCACGGTAAAGACGGCGGCCGCGGTGCGGGTCGCCTGCAGCAGCGAGGTCAGGATCTTTTCCCGGTCCAGCCGGCCGGTGAGGGTGCCGATCAGGAACGCACCCGTCGCGCCGACGCCGCCGGCCTCGGTTGGGGTGAAGCGCGGCAGGAACGGCAGGCCGTACAACCCGCCGATGACGAAGATGAACAGCAGCACCGGCGCCCAGATATTCTTCAGGCCCGCAAAGCGCTCGCGCCAGCTGGTCTGCGGACCGGTCGGCAGAAAGCCTGGCCGGAAATAGCCGATCAGCGAGATCGTGATCATGTACATCAACATCGCCAGCAGGCCGGGGATGATGCCGGCGATGAACAGCTTGCCGATGTCCTGCTCGGTGATGATGCCGTAGACGGCCAGCACCGTCGACGGCGGCAGCATCGCCCCCAGCGTGCCGCCGGCCGCGATCACGCCGGTGGCGAAGGATTGCGGATAACCGAAGCGTCGCATCTCCGGATAGGCGACCGCTGAAAACGTCGCCGCCGTTGCCACCGACGAGCCGCAGATCGCGGCGAAGCCAGCGCAGGCCGCGACGGTGGCGATGCCGAGGCCGCCGCGCAGATGTCCGACAAAACCGTTGGCGGCGCGGAACAGTTCGCGGCTCATGCCGGAATTGCTGACCAGCGTTCCCATCAGCAGGAACATCGGAATCACACCAAAGGTATAGTCGGTCACCGTCCGCATCGAGGTCTGGCCGACCAGCTTCAGCGCCGGCGAAAAGCCGACCAGATAGCCGAAGCCGGTGACGCCGACGAGGCCCATCGCCATACCGACCGGCACGCGCAGCAGCATCAGCGCGAACAGCGCGACAAATCCGAGGACGGCGACGGCGTCGGTACTCATGCCGTCTACTCCACGGTCTTGATCTTGGGATCGTGCATCTGATCCGGATGGAAAATCAGGCGGTAGGTGCGGATCGCGATCAGCAGCACCGCGGAGACATCGCCGGCCCAGGCGACCGCGAAGAACGGCCAGGTCGGCATGTGCATTTCGAAAGTCAGCACGTTGTCGTTATAGGTGCCGCGCACCTTGTCGAACAAGGTCCAGGTCTGCACCGTGACGACGAACAGCAGCACCAGGGTCGCGAACACGTCGATCCAGCGCTGGTATTTCGGGCCGACATTGCCCCAGATCAGGTCGACGGTGATGTGGCCGCCACGATAGCTGGTGGCGGCGATGCCCCAGAAGATCAGAATCCCGAGCAGCATGCGCCCGATATCGAACGAGTCGGGAATCGCGTAATTGAGCGTGTTGCGCAGGATCACCGCGATGAAAATGTTCAGCGCGACGATGCCGACGAATCCGGCCGCGATCCATTCGATCGTATCGATGAAGCGATCCATCGAGGCGCGATTCATGTCCGCTCCAAACGGCTAGCCAAAAACGGCTGGTAATGACGGGAAATCGCGACGGCGGAGAGCCCGCCGTCGCCGGGATGAACGACAGCGGCGTTATTGCGCCAGCGCGTTGTATTTGGTCAGCGCGGCGCGCAGTTCGGTCATCGCCGTGTCCGGATCGACGCCCGCCTTCTTGACGCCCTCGCCCCAGGTCTTGACCAGCGGCTCGGCGGCCTTCTTCCACAACGCGGTCTGTTCCGGCGTCAGCTTGTAGACCTCGTGGCCCTCCTCGGCCTTGACCTTGTCGATCCCGGCATCCTCGAACTTGCCCCAGGGCTCGCCGACCCGGCCGGCCGCTTCGGTGTTGCAGTTGTCGTCGATCGCCTTTTTCTGGCGGTCCGACATCTGGTTGTACTTGTCCTTGTTCATCACGAAGGCGAACGTCGTGACATAGAGCGGAGCGTCCATGTGATACTTGGTCACCTTGTCGATGCCGAACAGCACCAGCGATCCCCACGGGAAGGTGACGGCGTCGGCGACGCCGCGTTCGATGATGTCGCGGACCTCAGGCGCCGAGGACTGCACGTTGGTGCCGCCGAGCGATGTGATGAAATTCGCCATCGTCGCGTGCGCCGGGCGAACCTTCATGCCCTTGACGTCGTCGGGCACCAGCACCTTTTTCAGCCGCGAGTGAAACGACGACGGCGAGTGGATGAAGGCGAGGCAGAACTTGACGTCCTTCATCTCCTTCTCGGCATATTTGCGGTACCAGGCATCGAGCGCCATCGACCCGCCCTTTGCATTCGACATCAGGAACGGCAGTTCGCCAGCGCCAATGATCGGGAAGCGGCCGGGCTGATAGCCGGGATTGACGTAGGTGACGTCGGCGATGCCGTCGCGCGCCATGTCGTAATGGTCAAAAGCCTTGCCGAGCTGCTGCGCCGGGAAAACCTTGGACTTGATGGTACCGCCGGATTCCTTTTCGACCGCCGCACCCCAGTCCTCCAAGGCCTTTTGCAGCGGATGCGACGCCGGCACCCAGTGCGAAAGTTTAAGCTCGAAGGTCTTTTCCTGCGCCCAAGCAGGCTTTATGGCAGGCGTCACACTGGCGGCCAGCAGCAGCGCCAAAAGCGTTTTCCTCATCGACGTCCCTCTCCCTGATACCGGGCCTTGATGGCCCCTTTGCGAATATTGTTATATGATATAATTATCATTGCAAGCCTGCGACACCGAGTCCCAAGCCGGCGACTGCGACCGGCACAGTATAACGATAACGATCAGGGAGCCTGTATTGAGGACAAAAGTAGCAATCATAGGCGGTGGTCCGGCAGGATTGTTGCTTGGGCAACTTCTTCACCGCTACGGCATCGACAACGTCCTGCTGGAGCGCCAGACCCCGGAATATGTGCTCGGACGCATCCGCGCCGGATTGCTGGAAGAAGGCACCGTGGCGCTGCTCGACGAAGTCGGCGCCGGAGCGCGCGCTCATCGCGAGGGGCTGGTCCACCATGGCGTGGAGCTCGCCTTCGGCGGCGCCCGGCACCGCATCGACATGCACGCCGCGACGGGCAAGACCGTGATGATCTACGGCCAGACCGAAGTGACGCTCGACCTGATGAACGCCCGCAAGGCCGCCGGCCTCACCACGGTCTACGAGGCCAGCGACGTCCAGCCGCATGATTTCGACACCGACCGCCCGCGCGTCAGCTACGTCAAGGACGGCGTCACCCACACGATCGACTGCGACTTCATCGCCGGCTGCGACGGCTTTCACGGCGTCAGCCGCGCCAGCGTCAAACCGTCGGCGATCCAGACCTTTGAGCGGGTCTATCCGTTCGGCTGGCTCGGCATCCTCTCCGAGACGCCGCCGGTCAGCCACGAGCTGATCTACAACAATCACGCACGCGGATTTGCGCTGTGCACCATGCGCTCGACCCAGCGCAGCCGCTATTACGTGCAGTGCCCGCTCGACGACCACGTCGACCAGTGGCCGGACGAGCGGTTCTGGGACGAACTGAAACGGCGGCTGGACCAGAAGGCGGTCGACGAACTCGTCACCGGCCCTTCGATCGAAAAGAGCATCGCGCCGCTGCGCAGCTTCGTCGCCGAGCCGATGCGGTTCGGCCGGATGTTTCTCGCCGGCGACGCCTCCCACATCGTGCCGCCGACCGGCGCCAAGGGACTGAATCTCGCAGCCAGCGACGTGCATTATCTCTCGCACGCGTTGCGCGAATTTTACGACGAGAAATCTTCCGCCGGGATCGACGGCTATTCGGCACGCGCGCTGGCGCGGGTGTGGAAGGCGGTGCGCTTCTCCTGGTGGATGACCTCGATGCTGCACAAATTCCCCGACGAGGGCGAATTTGGCGCGCGCATTCAGCTGGCGGAACTGGATTACCTCGTCAGTTCGAAGGCCGCAGCAACATCGTTGTCGGAGAATTACGTCGGGCTGCCGTTCTAGATCTTCCATCGTCATTCCGGGGCGATGCGAAGCATCGAACCCGGAATCTCGAGATTCCGGGTCTGGTGCTTCGCACCATCCCGGAATGACGTGCAATGCATTGAGCACGTTCAAACACCCGCCGAAATCCCGTTTAAAACTTTGTAGGCGGTGCAGTTCGCGCGCGAATGGCGTCTAGTGCCGATAGATACATCATCACGCGAGATACGCATGACCACGTCAGAGATTCCCGACGGCTTCGAACCCCATTTCCGGCCGAGCCCGCTCACCGCGCCGTGGGAGCCGATCTATTCGAGGATAACGCCTGCGGCCGTCATTCTCGGCCTGCGCCTTGCCGAACCGCACACCAATTCGCGTCATATCGCGCATGGCGGGTTCATCACCGCGATGGCCGACAACGCGATGGGACTGAGTTGCGGCATGAAACGCGACGCCGGCGACACAAGGCTGATCACCGTCAGCCTCGGCGTCGATTTCATCGCCTCGGCCAGAATAGGCCAATGGCTGGCGTTCGAGACCGATGTCATCAAGCTCGGCAGCAATCTCTGCTTCGCCCAATGTTTCGTCACCGCCGACGGCGCGCGGATCGCCCGGGCCAACGGCACGTTCAGCGTCGTCAAGAAGCGAGCGTGATGCGATTTTTTTGACGCGTTTTCTTCACGCGAACCGGTACCTACTTCGCTCGAAAACGCTCTAACCGAAATGCCAATCCGCCATCTCGGTGACGAGATCGATGAAGGTACGCACCTTGGCCGACAGCAGCCGCGAAGTCGGGTAGACGATGTGGATCGGTGAGGCCGGCAGCTCGAATTTGGCCAACACGATCTTCACCCCGCCGCGCCTGATCGCGTCGGCCGCCTGATAGGCCAGCACCCGGGTCAGGCCGCCGTCCTGCTCGGCATGCTGAACCGCCGCGTCGGCGCTGTTGCTGGAGAGGCGCGGCGCGATGGCGACGCGGATCTCGCTTCCGTCCTCGACAAAGCGCCAGTCGGCCACCCCGGCGGTGGCGCCGAACTGGATGGTGTCGTGCGCGGCGATGTCTGCCAGCGCCTTCGGTTCACCGCGCGCCTTGAGATACCCGGGCGAGGCCACCACGATCCGCCGCATCTCGCCGACATGCCGCGCCACCAGGCTGGAATCCGCGAGGTCGCCGATCCGCACAGCGAGATCGACGCCGTCCTCGACCAGGCTGATCATGCGGTCCTCGAGCCGCAACTCGCCGGATACTTCGGCGTGGCGCGTCAGATAGGCCGACATCACCGGACTGACATGAAGCCGGCCGAAGCCGACCGGCGCCGAGACCACGAGCTTTCCGCTTGGCCGCGTCCGTTCGCCCTCGGCGGCACTTTCGGCCTCCTCGACATCGGCGAGAATCCTCCGCGCCCGCTCCAGGTAGCGCGCCCCGGCGCCGGTCAGCGTCACCGAACGTGTGGTCCGCTGCAGCAGCCGCGCGCCGAGACGATCCTCCAGCGCCGCAATCAGCCGGGTCACGCCTGACGGCGATAGCCGGAGCTTGCGCGCCGCAGGGGCAAACCCCTGCAAATCGGCAACGGTGACAAAGGCCTGCATGGCTTCGATCCGGTCCATCCTATTATTTCATATATAGCAATAGTGAAGTGTCAATTGATATAATTGTCCCGGAATCAAACGCGGCGCATATAGGGGGCACGGCGAGCGGATGTCCGCTCCCACAGAGATCAAAAGGATATCAGTCATGTCCCGCCTCCCCACCCCCGCCTCGATCGAAGCTGCTCCCGCCGCCGCCCAACCCTTGCTGCAGGCCGTCAAGAAGCAGCTCGGCGTGGTGCCGAACCTGTTCCGGCTGGTCAGCACCAGCCCGGCCGCGCTGGAGGGTTATCTCGGCCTCAACGGCGCGCTGGCCAAGGGCGCGCTGGAGGCCCCGACCCGCGAACGGATCGCGCTGGCGGTGGCCGAAATCAACGGCTGCAACTACTGCCTGTCCGCGCACTCCTATCTCGGCAAGAACCTCGCCAAGCTTTCCGATGCCGAGATGGCGGCGAACCGCGACGGTCATTCGGCCGATGCGAAGGCGGATGCCGCGGTCGGCTTCGCCGTCAAGCTCGTCAACGCGCGCGGCCACGTTTCCGATGCCGATATCAAGGCGGTCAGGGATGCCGGCTACAACGATGCGCAATTGATCGAGATCGTGCTGCATGTCGCGCTCAACACGCTGACCAATTACGTCAACGAGGTCGCGAAAACCGAGATCGATTTCCCGGTGGTATCGGCCAAAGAATCGGCAAAGGCTGCCTAATGTGATACAGGCGGCGCGTCGCCCCCCGGCGTGCCGCCTGCGCTACCTCGAACTACGTTCAAAGGAGGCTCAGATGTCAGACCTTCATACTTCTTCCAGCCGGACTTTTTCCAGTGACGTGGCGTTCACCCCGGCGGTGAAAGCGATCCAGGCCCGCAAGGGGTCACGCGACGCCTACGCCCATGTCGAAGAGAGTGGCGGCTGGCGCACCGAGATCGATGAAAAGCTCGCGGGTTTCCTCTCGGAGACCAACAGCTTCTATCTCGCGACCGCGACTGCCGACGGCCAGCCCTATATCCAGCATCGCGGCGGCCCCAAGGGTTTTGTCAAGATCATCGACAAGAACACGATCGCCTTCGCCGACTTCAGCGGTAACCGCCAGTACGTCACGCAGGGCAATCTAACGGAAAATCCGAAGGCCTATATCTTCGTGATGGATTACGCGCATCGCCGCCGCGTGAAAATCTGGGGCGAAGCGCGGGTTGTCGACGACGACCCGGCGCTGACGGCAGCGATGATGCCGAAAGGCTACAAGGCACGGCCCGAGCAGGTGATCATGTTCCGAATTTCGGCCTGGGACACCAACTGCCCGCAGCACATCCCGCAAAAGTTCGATGCGGGTGATGTGGCGCAGGCGCTGGCGACGCGTGATTCTCGCATAGCCGAGCTCGAGGCGGAGCTGGCGGCATTGAAGGGGCAGTCCGCTTCAACGAACTAGGTCGCGTGTTGCGCGTACTTCGAGGGAAGCAGCATCAGGGCGGCGATCATGCCGAGCGAGGCCACGAACGTCGCCAGCACAAAGGGCCTCGCGAACGCCGCGACATCGTTGGCGGTACCAAGCGTGGAGCCCAGGACCGCAATACTGATGGCGAAGCCGCCCTGGCGCACGATCATCATCACAGCCGAAGCCATCCCGGCCTGCGCCGGCGGCGCGAGAGCTATCGCAACACCTGAGAGCTGCGGATTTGCCAGCGCGGCACCGACACCTATCGTGAGCATTCCCACCACCGTCGCGACAATGCGTGTCGACGAGGTCTCCGAGAGAGCGGCGATCACCAGCGAGACGTCGCCAATGGCGATGATACCAAAGGCAATCGCAAAGAGGCGTTGCCACCCCTGCTGCGCCGCGAGTCGTCCGCCGATCAGCGGCACCAGCAGCATGGGCAGGGTCGCGGCAAGCAGGGCCACTCCCGCGACTTCCAGGCTGACGCCAAGCCCCGTGCTCAGAAACAGCGGCAGGTATACCAGCACAGCCCAGTAGCCGAACTGAATGGCAGTCAGCAGCGCGCCGACCCCGGCCATGGCCGCCGTTGCGAATACGCGGGGATCGAGCAGCGGACGCGGACTCCGCCATTGGTGCCAACCGAAAAGGATGGCCGCCGTTGCGCTACCCACGAGGGAGAAGGCTCTTACGATGACGGAACTGTCATGCCTCAGAAGCGCATCGATCGCCAAGCCGAGCGACATCGTCAGCAACACCACACCGATAGGGTCCAGCGGCCGTCCCTCCGGCTCTCTCGTCTCGGCGACGAGCCGTGGCACCGCCAGGGCCAGCGCGACGCAGAAGGGGATGTTGGCGAGGAAGATCCAGCGCCAACCGAACCACGAGGCCAGAAAGCTCCCGAGGGTCGGGCCCAAAGCCATGGCGACACCGGAGATCACACCCAAAAATCCAAACGCGAGGGCCCGCTGACCGGCGTTCGGAAATGCACTGGCGACAAGCGCGAGTGCGCCCGTGACCATAAACGCTGCGCCGATACCCTGCAGGACGCGCGCGGCGAAAAGCGTCGGTCCGCTCACGGCAACGCCACACGCGATTGAGGCAAGCAGGAACACTGCGTTGCCGACCAACATGCTCCGTCGGCGGCCAAAGCGATCTGCGAGCGCGCCGGACGCAAGAAGCGCGCCGGTGAGCGCAAGGCTGTAGGCATCAATTATCCAGGCGAGGCCGGAGACTCCGAAGCCGAGGTCTTTCGCGATCGCGGGCATAGCGATCACGACCGCCGTCACATCGAACAGCGTCAGGAAGCTGCTGATGCCAAGAGCGAGCGTGGTGAGAACGGAACGCCGCTGCCAGACGGCTCCGTCTGATGTGCGATAGTCCACCTTGCCCCCCTGACCCCACTGCCGCCGCCGCACTTGCGAATTCCTCTGATCAGGCGGCTTCCTGCAGCGGGGCCCAGGCGAACTCCGGATAATATTGCAGCATCATCCGGTCGACATAGGCGGTCAGGTTGGCAAACTGCTCAGCCCGCTGCCGCAGCGGCGATTCGAAGAACGGCGTCAAAATTCCGGCCAGCGCACCGAACGCGGTAGCGTCGGTGCCGCAGGGCTCATCGCCCATCAGAAACGGCTTGTCGCCAAGCTGCACCGACAGCGCGAACAGCGAACGGACCGCGAGATCGATGTCATCTTCCGGCGCATGGCGGCCGAGACCGCTGAGCAAATAGTTTTCGGCGACGCGAAACTGGGCGTCCTCGCGCATTTTCTCGCGCAGATGGTCCGGCGCGGCGTCGAAGAAATGCGCCGGCCCCTTGGCAAAGTTATCGCCGTCGACCCAGCGTGCGCCGATCATTGCCCAATAAATGTGATGTTCGATCATGCGCTCGAACGCCCACGCTTGCGCCCGCGCCTGCAGGCTGAGCGGCGCGTCGAAATCGAAACCGTATTTGGCTTCGAGATGAGCCCGGATGAAGGTGGAATCAGCGATGCTCTCGGCGTCGTCGACGACATAGGGCAGTTGCCCCTTGGGAGACGCCGGCGGCCGCGCCTTCTCCTTGCGATAGCCAAGGCCGGCCATTTTCAACTGGACTTCGGTCTTGGTCACAAACGGGCTGATTTCCGGCAGGCCGAAGCCTGCGCCGAAGCCGTAGAGCGTAATCATTGCTGGTCTCCCGATCCTTAAAAACGTGCCCCGACCCTAGCGACCCCCTGCTGCCACCATGGTGTCAGCAGCATCGAGCCCCTGCCCCAGACACCGCTTCCCGCGGCGGATCCGGCAGACCAGCAAGGCCAACTGCCCTTGCGCGAGGACGCACATTGCTGTGAATGAGCGCAACAGCAGCTCGATCATCGCCCAGCGCAGGTCTGATGTTGTGGAGTGGATCAAAATCAGATGCTCCAGCGCAAAATACCGGGCATCCAACAGAGGCAGGCTTCTTCGACGGAAGCCGAATTCACTGAAAATCGTCATGGACAAATTCCCTTCAGTTGAGATGTTGTCCTTATCTACGCGACCCCTGCTGCCAACATGCTGTCAGCATCCGGCAGCGACCCGTAAGAAAAGAGACATTTAGGAAAAGAGACTTGCTCGGGAAAAGAGACTTGCTCAGGAAAAGAGACTTGCCATGAGACGCGCCGACCGGCTGTTTCAGATCATTCAGGTGCTGAGGCGTACCCGGAAGCCGCTGACGGCGGATGCGATCGCGGCCGAACTGGAGACCTCGAAGCGGACGATTTACCGCGACATCGCCACCCTGATCGAACAGCGGGTGCCGATCCGCGGCGAAGCCGGCATGGGCTACATCCTGGAAAAGGGATTCGACCTGCCGCCGCTGATGCTGACGCCCGACGAAATCGAGGCCGCCGTGCTCGGCGCGCAATGGG
>JBBRSX010000083.1:0-26215 GCA_038244925.1 Hyphomicrobiales bacterium
ACCTATGATTAGCGGCGCCATTCGGTCCCATGCCGCATCGCTCAATACCAACCGGTCCATCACACCCAAGGCTGCCTCCCAAAAAGCAGTCTTGAATCTGATTTGTGGCCTCAAGGGAATCCCTAGAGTCCACACCACCTAACGGGCGCGGTGCAAAGCTAAACACTTCGGAGCGCTGGCACCTTGCGGAGAACATAGCGTTGTATTGCTATGCGGCCCGTTAACTTGGGGTCCCGTAGGTTTACGGAGTGCGGCGGTAGAGGGGGCCGCCTTGGCCATCATGCTCCGACGCCGGGTCTCGCCTTCGGCGAGCCGACAATGTCGCCCGCTGATGCGGGCGACGACAGCGAGATACGGAAATTCTATCGCTAATCCTGGATGCCGTAGCGATGCAGGTCGTTGCCGTGGGTGTCGAGCCAGGTCTTGGCGCGCTCGACCTGGCTGCAGACCTTGGCGACGACTTTCCAGAACCGCGGCGAATGGTTCATCTCGACGAGATGCGCGACCTCATGGGCGGCGAGATAGTCCAGCACGTAAGGCGGCGCCAGGATCAGCCGCCACGAAAACGACAGCGACCCGGCCGAGGTGCAGGAACCCCAGCGGCTCGATTGATCGCGCAGCGACACCCGCTTGACCCTGACGCCGAGTTCCTCGGCATAGGCGAGCGAGGCCTTGTTCAGGTCCTTGCGCGCTTCGCGCTTGAGAAAATCGTGGACCCGCCGGTCCATGTGTTCGGCACCGCCGGCCACGCATAGAATTTTATCACCGCTGTCGCGGGTTTCCGTCCACACCGTGCCGCGTTCGCCGGCGCGATGCACCAGCCGGTGCGGCACGCCGCGCAACGGCACCAGGGTGCCGGCCTGAAACGGTGCGGCTTTCGGCAGACGGCCGAGACGGGCGGCGATCCAGCCGCCGTGAAGCTGCGCAAAATCCTTGGCTTCCGCGAGCGTCCCGCGCGGCGGCATGGTCAGGATCGCTTCGCGATCGGTCGGATGAATGCGCAGCGTATAACGCCGCGCACGGCGATGCCGTCTCAGCCTAATCGCAAAGAATTGCGAGCCGTGCTTGACCAAAAGTTTCGCGGGTTCGGCTGGCCGCCGATAGAGGAGGGCGCGAGTAGCCATGTCTGACAGTCCGGGGGGTACGAGATCGCCCGGATTCTGCCATATCCGCCGCCAGTGAAATCGCTCGGCGCAAAAACAAATCATTTGCCCAATATACAGGGGCTGGGGGGTAATCCGCCCCTACCGGCAGGGGCTTGAGCCAAAAATTTTGGAGGGAGCCGGCACCGCCGGATACCCCCAAGGATTGAGGATTAACTCATTCCTTGATTCGGCTGCGAATCCGGATTCTTTTAAACAATTCAGGGACTTGGATGCTGGCCCAATTCGACGCCAGAAAACTCCGAGTCTGATTTGAATCAGAATCGATCGCTGTTTTTTGTTCGAACGCGCATCGTTCACGCGAACCAACGTTCACTTCGCGCGAAGGCGTCATGTTTTTTGTTGGGAACGCGTTTTCTTCACGCGAACCGGCGTCCACTTCGCTCGAAAACGCTATCTTTTTTGTTTGGACGCGTTTTCTTCACGCGAACCGGCGTCCACTTCGCTCGAAAACGCTATCTTTTTCGTTTGAACGCGCCTTCTCGACGCGAACCAGATCGATTTCGCGCGAAAATGCGTTCGAACCGCCGCTATTCAGCGGCAGCAGCGACCAGTTTCGGTCTGGTATCGGCCGCCGACAGCATGAAGTCGGAGATGCGCGGCACGATTTCCGAACGGAACCGCGAACCGTTGAACACGCCGTAGTGTCCGACGCCCTTCTGTACGTAATGCACGCGGCGATGATCGGGAATCGAGGTGCAGATCGTGTGCGTCGCTTCGGTTTGTCCGAGGCCCGAGATGTCGTCGTTCTCGCCTTCGACCGTCATCAGCGCCACGCGGCGGATCTTCGACGGATCGACCGGCTTGCCTCGATGCATCATCTCGCCCTTCGGCAAGGCGTGCTTGACGAACACGGTATCGACCGTCTGCAGGTAATACTCCGCGGTCAGATCCATCACCGCGAGATATTCGTCGTAGAATTCGCGGTGCTTGTCGACCAGGTCGCCGTCGCCCTTCACCAGGTTGCTGAACAGCGCCTTGTGAGCATCGGTATGGCGGTCGAAATTCATGCTGATGAAGCCGGAAAGCTGCAGGAATCCCGGATAGACGTCGCGCATCACGCCGGGATGCGGGAACGGCACCTTGGTGATGACGTGGTTGCGGAACCAATCGATACCGCGCTCGGCGGCGAGATTGTTGACCGCCGTCGGATTGCAGCGGGTGTCGATCGGGCCGCCCATCAGCGTCATCGACAGCGGCACGAAGGGATCGTTGGCGGCTTCCATGACCGAGACCGCCGCGACCACAGGCACCGACGGCTGGCACACCGCAACGACGTGCATGTTGCCGCCGAGGACCTGCAGCATCTCGATGACGTAGTCGACATAATCGTCGAGGTCGAAGCGGCCTTCGGTGACCGGCACCATGCGGGCGTCGGACCAGTCGGTGATGTAGACCTCATGCGTCGGCAGGAAGGCTTCGACGGTGCCGCGCAGCAACGTCGCGTAATGGCCGGACATCGGCGCCACGATCAGCACCCGCGGCTGCGGTGAACGCAGCGGCCGGGTCAGCTTGCGATCAAAGTACAGCAAACGGCAGAACGGCTTTTCCCAGATCGAGCGGACTTCGATCGGCGTCCGCACGCCGTTGACTTCGGTGGTGTCGAGGCCCCATTCGGGCTTGCCGTACCGGCGCGTGGTGCGCTCGAACAATTCGCAGCCGGCGGCAATCGATTTGCCGAACTCGGTGTGCGACCACGGATTGAGCGGATTCTGAAACAGGATCTTGGTAGCGTCAGACACGGCACGTGCCGGGTTGAGCGACGCGTGGCCCATTTCGTACATCCAGTACATCGGCGTCGTCAGCGCCGGACTGCCTTCGGCCACCAGCGGCGGTGCTCCGCCAAACTCACCAATCGGCATTGTTCAGACCCCTGTTTTGCGCCGCAGCATACTGCCGAATGCGTAATTAAGCGTCAATGCGCAGATCGGTAGATGTACGCTGTTAATGCCTCCAAAACCCCGGGAATCCACGGGAAAGTGGACTTTATTCGCCTCCGCCCAGCAGCGAGCCTTGGCGTTTGGCGCTGCGCAAAAGGGCAAGAAAGATCGCAAATGAGGCAATGAACAATATGGCGTTAATGCCCAGCGAAACGGCCATCAGGTCGGCCCGAAACACGTGGTCGATCAGCAGCGCCCGCATGCCCTCGAACACGTAGGTCGGGGGCAACGCCCAGGCGACATATTGCAGCCACTCCGGCAGCACCGCGACCGGATAATAGACGCAGGCGAGCGGCATCATTCCGAACATCAGCGTCCAGACGATGCTCTCGGCGCCGAGGCCATTGCGTATTACGAGGCCCGACACGAAAATCCCGACCGACCAGCTGGTGAAGATCAGATTGCAGAAGAAGGCGATCAGCGGCAGCCCGATGGCGAAGAAGTTGAAATCGAAGAAGAACAGCGCCAGCAGCGTCATCGGGATCACGCCGATCGCGAGCCGGATCAGGCTCATGACCATCAGCGAAATCAGAAACTCGATCGGCTTCAGCGGGCTCATCATCAGGTTGCCGAGATTGCGCGCCCACATCTCCTCGAGGAACGAGATCGAGAAACCGAGCTGGCCGCGGAACAGGATGTCCCACAGGATCACGGCGCCGATCAGCGAGCCGCCGGCGCGCGCGAAAAACCCCGAAGTCTGCGAGATGTAGCTCTGCAGAAACCCCCAGGTGATGACCTGCAGCACCGGCCAGTACATCAGCTCCAGCAGCCGCGGCCAGGACGACATCAGGAGATACCAATAGCGCAGCACCATCGCGTGGATGCGCTGCGGCGAAATTCCGCGATTGCCGGCCATCCCGCTCATGGCGCCCCCTCCACCACCCGCCCGCGAGCGACGTCGAGGAACACTTCCTCCAGCGTGGCCCGGTTGTAGCGCGCCATGATCTGGTCCGGACTGTCGTCATCCTCGATGCGGCCGCGCTTCATGATGATGACGCGGTCGCACAGCCGCTCCACCTCCAGCATGTTGTGCGACGCCAAGAGGATCGTGGCGTCATGGGCCTTGCGGTAGTCCTGCAGATGCTGCCGCACCCAGTCGGCGGTATCGGGGTCGAGCGAGGCCGTGGGCTCGTCGAGCAGCAACAGCTCCGGCTGGTTGATCAGCGCCTTTGCCAGCGCGACGCGGGTCTTCTGCCCGGCCGAGAGCTTGCCATTGGCGCGGTCGAGGAAGTCGTTGAGATCGAGATCGGCCGCGAGCTGTTCGATGCGCTCGCGCAAATTCTTCACCGCATAGAGCCGGCCGAAGATGGTGAGGTTCTGCCGCACCGTCAGCCGCATCGGCATGTCGACATAGGGGCTTTCGAAATTCATCCGGCCCAGCACCTCGGCGCTCTCGTCCGGCATCGGATGGCCGAGCACCTGGATGCGGCCCGAGGTCGGCAGCACAAGCCCCATGATCATGGCGATCGTCGTGGTCTTGCCGGCGCCGTTGCCGCCGAGCAGGCCGGTGATGCTGCCACGTTCGATCCGAAACGTGACGTCGTCCACCGCCCGCGTGGTCTTGTAGAGTTTTACCAGATGCGCGACGTCAATCGCGGCCGTTCCCGTCGGGGCGGCCGTGGGCGATGGCGCTGGTGTGGCGTTGCTATCGACCATTTCGGTCCGTTCATTGCGGCATCACGGCGGCCGGGGCAAGGCTCCCACACAAGGCTCCCACATAAGCCGGCGTGACACACTGCCCTATCCCGCGAATTTGTGATCGCAGCCCCACGCGGCTAAACTCAGGGAATGACCGACGTCGCCACCTCCGATTTCCGCAATCCGCACCGTTACGTCCGGCTGGATACGATTTTGCGGCTGCGCTGGCTCGCCGTGCTCGGCCAGCTCGCCGCGATCTTCATCGTGGCCCAGGGGTTGGAATTCGACGTTCCCGTCATTCCCTGCGTCGCCATCATCGGCCTCTCGGCGCTGCTCAATCTGGCGCTGCAGATCGCCTTCAACCCGATGCAGCGGCTGGAGCCGGTCTTTGCCGCGGCGCTGCTGGCGCTCAACATCGTCGAGCTTGCCGCGCTCTTGTACTTTACCGGGGGCCTGCAGAACCCGTTTTCATTCCTGTTCCTCGCGCCGGTTTTGATCTCGGCGACGGCGCTGCCGATCCGGTTTACGATCGCGATCGGCGTGCTCGCGGTCGCCTGTGCTTCCGCGCTCGGGTTTTTCCATCTGCCATTACCGTGGGACGGCGACGACCCGCTGGTGCTGCCGCCGATCTATCTGCTCGGCGTCTGGCTCTCGATCCTGCTCGCGATCGGCGTCACCAGTCTCTATGCGTTCCAGGTCACCGAGGAGGCGCGCAAGCTTTCCGATGCGCTGGCCGCGACCGAACTGGTGCTGACACGCGAGCAGCATCTGACCCAGATCGACGGCCTTGCCGCCGCCGCCGCGCATGAGCTCGGTACGCCGCTGTCGACGATCTTTCTGATTTCGCGCGAGCTGGAGAAAACCTTTCAGGACAACGCCCAAGGCAATCTTCAAGGTGGCGCCCAAGCCAACGACCATCTCGCCGCCGATCTCAAGACGCTGCGCGAGCAGGCACAGCGTTGCCGCGACATTCTGGCCAAAATCACCCAGCTCTCCGCCTCCGGCGCCCCGTTCGACCGCATGCCTCTGTCGACGCTGATCGAGGAGACCGTGGCGCCACATCGCGATTTCGGGGTCGCGATCAAGGTGCGGCTTGCTGTCGCAGCCACCCGCGAGCCGGTCGGCGCGCGTAACCCGGCGATCCTCTATGGCGTCGGCAACATTCTGGAAAATGCGGTCGATTTCGCGCGGAGCACGGTCGAGGTTAACGCGTGGTGGAACGCCGATACCGTCGAGGTCGTGATCTCCGATGACGGCCCCGGCATCGCGCCCGACATGCTGAAACGGATCGGCGAGCCCTATTTATCGCGGCGGCGCAGCGCAGATGAGGCCCAAAACGCGCATTCCGGGCTCGGTCTCGGCGTGTTCATCGCCCGCACGCTGCTGGAGCGCACCGGCGCCAAGGTATCCTTCACAAATCGGACCTTTCCCGATCACGGCGCCGTGGTGCAGATCGCCTGGCCGCGCGACCGATTTGAGGCAGACGAAACCACCGTCGGCACCGCGGACTAGCGCGGTTCCAGAAGCCGGTATTGCGGGCCGGTCGACTTTAGGCGGCCTTGGCAGGGCCACCCTGCCACGCCATATCTTAGAGTACCCGCAACCGAGAGACATCAGATCTTGAACGCCATCGCCGAACTGAACGATCACACCGACCGCTCGCTGCTGATCGTCGAGGACGACAAGCCGTTTCTGGAGCGCCTATCGCGCGCGATGGAGTCGCGTGGCTTCGCAGTGACCTCATGCGACACCGTCACCGATGGGCTTGCCGAGATCGGCCGCGCCGCACCGGCCTTTGCGGTCGTGGATCTGCGGCTCGGCGACGGCAACGGCCTCGATGTGGTATCGGCGCTGAAGCTCAAGCGGCCCGAGGCGCGCGCCATCGTGCTGACCGGCTACGGCAACATCGCCACTGCCGTCACGGCCGTGAAGATGGGCGCGGTGGATTATCTCTCCAAGCCCGCGGACGCCGACGACGTGGTCGCGGCCCTGCTCGCCAGCGGCACCGAGAAATCCGAACTGCCTTCAAATCCAATGTCGGCCGATCGCGTACGCTGGGAACACATCCAGCGCATCTACGAGATGTGCAACCGCAACGTCTCTGAAACCGCGCGGCGGCTGAACATGCACCGTCGCACCCTGCAGCGTATTCTGGCGAAGCGCGCGCCGCGGTGACCTGTCGTCATTCCGGGGCGGTGCGAAGCATCGAACCCGGAATCTCGAGATTCCCAGATGCGCAATTGCGCATCTGAGGCCTGGGCCTTCGGACCATCCCTGAATGACGGCCCCTAAAACTCGCCGTGCCCCTGCGGATCGACCAGCCGGTTGATCCGTTGTGCGGCGGCGAGAGCAAAGCGCACCGTCATCAGCTTGCGGGTCGGCGCCGGCAGACGATGCTCCGGTGCCTCACACTGCAGATGCGCGCCATAGGCGTCGGCGATGATCAGGCCGGTGTCGGCGGGGAAAATCTCGCACGGCAGATCCTGCGTGAAGGCAAAGAACAGCCGGTCGCAATGCATCCGGTAATCCTGCCATTTCTGGTCGGCGCGCAGATCTTCCACCGACGACTTGATCTCGACGATCCAGATCTCGCCCCGCGCATTCAGCGCCACCAGATCGGCGCGCCGGCCCGAGGGCAGCGGCAATTCGCTGATGCAGGAAAAACCCAGCGATCGTAGCAGCCTCGCGGTGCCGCGCGCGATCGCAAGCGCCGTCTCCGACTGGCGGCCGTCGGGCGCGGGCACGAGCGAGATCTGGCGGGCGGGCGATTCCATGCGGCTCGAACCATAACCGATTTCGGACCGTCCAACAGCCGAACCCGCATCCCGTTGTGCGGAAGTCACCCTGGTCAGCCGCAAATTCGACCCCGCCCCGCCTTGATTTGGGCCACACGTCACCGTGAAGCCGGGGGAATTTCGGTTCCAGGGGACGAAACACTGGAGGAGAACCACGATGTCATCCACCACGCTTCGCTCGCTCGCATTCGCGCTTGCGGCCCTGCCACTTTCCGCCGGCCTGTCGCAGGCCCTGGCAAAGCCCACCGTCGAAGTCGCGTTCGTGCTCGACACCACGGGTTCGATGGGTGGCCTGATCGAAGGCGCCAAGCGCAAGATCTGGTCGATCGCCACCGCGATCGTCGATAGCAATCCCGACGCAGACATTCGCATGGGCATCGTCGCCTATCGCGACATCGGCGACGACTATGTCACCCGGAAGATCGAGCTCACCGCCGACATCCAGGATCTCTACGCCAACCTGCTGGAACTCAAGGCGCGCGGCGGCGGCGACTGGCCGGAGAGCGTCAACGAGGCGCTCGATATCGCCGTCAACAAGCTGCAATGGACAACGGGCGGCGATGCCAGACGAATCGTGTTCCTGGTCGGCGACGCGCCGCCGCACATGGATTACGCGCAGGACACCAAATATCCCATCACGCTTTCGGTGGCGAAGCAGAAGGACATCATCGTCAACGCCGTGCTGGCCGGCAACGCCATCGATACCGAGCGGGTTTGGCGCGATATCGCCCAGCACGGCAACGGCCGCTTCATTCCGATCCCGCAGGACGGCGGCCAGGTCGTCATCATCGAGACGCCGTATGACGAGGACATCATCATTCTGCAGCGGGAGATCAACGGCACCGTGATCCCCTACGGGCCGCGCGCGATGCAGAAGCGCACCGAGGACCAGACCCTGCAATATTCGCGGACGGCGGCCGCCGCCCCGGCGCAGGCATCCGAAATGGCGAGCTACATCAACAAGCGCGCGAAATCGACAGCGGAGGCCGTCACCGGCGGCGACCTCGTCGCCGACGTCAGCAACGGCCGCAACAGCGTCTCCACCATCAAGGAGGAGGAATTGCCCGACAATCTGCGGGCAATGAAGCCGCAAGCGCGCCTCGATGAGGTCAACAAGCAGATGAACCAGCGCAAGCAGCTCAACGAAAAGCTCGCCGCCCTGGTGGCGAAGCGCGACCACTACGTCGCCGAACAGCGCGCCAAGGCGCCGCCCAGGGCATCGTCGTTCGACCGCGTGGTCGAGGATACGCTGAAGGCGCAGATCAAGCGGTAGGCGTTATCCGTCATTCCGGGGCGTGAGCGAAGCGGGCGAAGCGGGCGAAGCGGGCGAACCCGGAATGACGGCGTCCTAGTGCCTGCTCATCGCGAGCTGATACACCGTGATCAGCACCTCGAACAAAATCAGGAACACGATGATCAGTTCGAGCCGCAGCGAGCGTCTGGTGTCGATGATATCGGTCAGCACCTGCGCGGTCTCGGCGATCACGGCGAGCTTGCGGTTCAACGATTCCGCGCGCTCCTTGAGTTCGTATTCGTCCTCCAGCCGCGCGTAGAGCCGCTCCAGATGCGGCTTGTCCCAGAGCACGTCGGGCTTTTCGGCGACTTCGACCGGGCCGGACACCCGGTGCCGCACCAGCAGTGCATTGCCGATATGCTTGAGGATCGCCTGACGGCCGCCGCGCATCTGCCCGCGCTGCGCCAATTCCCGCGCGAACGGTTCGGTGGTGTCGAAAACGCTGGCGACTTCGCGTTCGTGCCGCGCCAGAACGACACTCTTGGCAAGCGCCTCGGCGATCAGGATCAGCCGCTCGGGTGACAGGCTTTGCAAGCTGATCGGACCTCCCGGCGGGATCAGCTCTTCCTTGTCCGCGGCCAGTTCGATGATGGCAATTTCCTCGTCGCGCCGTCCGAATTTCCCGGTCATGCGCTGTTCCAGGCCACGGAGGAATTCCTCCTCTTCCAGCGCATTCAGGCCGATCAGGACCACCACGCCATAGCGAAACAGCACCGCGACACCGTTGGTGGTGACGCGAAACGCGAGCGGCGTGGTGGCAAGGACATCGCCGCGCTCCAGCCCGGACGTATTCAGGCGCTCGCTGACAAAGAACGCGCGGGCGGTGGTGCGGGCGCCGCCCAACGGCGATGTGGAGGCCTGGCTCATGGAAATCCGTGCTCGCTACCGTCAAACTGCAAAAAAATCCTAACACGGGGTTATCCCGATCACACGCGGGTTACCTGAGGTTTGCAAACCTGTGTTGACGACCTTTTGCGGATCAATATGGTGCCCCCCATGACCCAGCAAGCCGATACCCCCACCGAGACCCAGCCGAAGGCCGGCGCGATCATCGTGCCGGTGACGCTGTTCGAGCAGAACTGCACCATTATCTGGCACGAGCCTTCCAAGAAGGCCGTGGTGATCGACCCCGGCGGCGACGTTCCCAAGATTCTGGAAGCGATCAAGCAGACCGGCGTCACCGTCGAGAAGATCTGGCTGACTCACGGCCATATCGACCATGTCGGCGGCGCCGCGGAGCTGCGCGACGCGCTGCAGGTCAAGATCGAGGGTCCGCACATCGCCGACAAATATCTGCTCGACAATGTCGTATCGAGCGGCGAGCGGTTCGGCATGACCGGCGTGCGCAATTTCGGGCCCGACCGCTGGCTCGACGAGGGCGAGCAGGTCTCGATCGGCGAATTGACTTTCGACGTCCTGCATTGCCCCGGCCATTCGCCGGGCAGCATCGTGTTCTTCAACAAGGAATTGCGCTTCGCCCATGTCGGCGACGTCCTGTTCAACGGCTCGGTCGGGCGTACCGACCTGCCCGGCGGCAGCCACGCCACGCTGATCAACTCGATCAAGGAAAAGCTGCTGCCGCTCGGCGACGATGTCGGCTTCATCTGCGGCCACGGAGCCGGCTCGAGCATCGGTCAGGAACGCATGACCAATCCGTTCATTACCGGCGAGATGTGAAACGGATCGTCATTGCGAGCAAAGCGAAGCAATCCATCTCTCCGCACAAAGAGAGAATGGATTGCTTCGTCGCTTCGCTCCTCGCGATGACGGGAAGTCTATTACGCCGCGACGATCTGGCAGCTACTTCATCAATCCCGCAGCGGTCAGCGCACGGGTGATGACGGCGCTGACGTCGATGCGCTTCGGCTCTTGCGGCGGTGAGGCCTCTCGGGGCTTGACCTCTCGCGGCTTGGCCTCTCGAACCGGCGTGGTTCGCGGCCACAGCGTGGCGACGAGATCCGGCGACTGCAGGGATACCGTGGCAGCCGACGGGACGGTCGGCGGCTTGACCGCCTGCCGCGCGGCTTCGTTGACCTGGCTGACGCGTTCGGTCAGGCCGAAGAAATTGGCGATGTGATAGGACGACGAAATTCCCGCCTCGATCAGGAACGCGCCTTCCACGCCATAGGCCTCGTCGGCCCCGGCGAGTCCCAGCGGCGTGCCGTGGGCCATATTGGTGATGGTGTAGGATTCCACCACGGTCTCGCCATCCGCATTCCACCAGACATCGCGCGGATAGCCGTCGACGTCGCCGGTCGACATCGGCGCCGGCGGCAGGCCGTGCACGTCGAGCCATTGCTTGACGATCTCGTCGGCGTTACCCGGGTTGACGGTGCGATCGGCGCTGCCGTGCCACACCGACAATTTCGGCCACGGGCCTTTGTGCTTCGAGGCCTTGCGCACGAGATTGCCAAGTTCATGCGCCGGACGCGACGGCGACTGCATCATGCCGCTCAGCGCTTCCCGCACATTGCTGGCGATACCGAAGGGCAGACCGGCGATGACGGCTCCGCCCGCGAAAACTTCCGGATAGCTCGCCAGCATCACCGACGTCATGGCGCCGCCGGCCGAAAGTCCGGTGACGAAGATGCGGCGCGCATCGATTTTGTGATCGGCGACCATCCGCGCGACCATCTGCCGGATCGACGCCGCCTCGCCGCGGCCGCGCGCGATGTCGCCGGGATTGAACCAGTTGAAGCAGGTGTTGGCGTTGTTCGACGACGGCTGCTCGGGCATCAGCAACGCAAAACCGTAACGCTTGGCGAGCGTCGACCACCCGGCGCCGAGGTCGTAACCGGCCGCGGTCTGGCCGCAGCCGTGCAGCACGACGACCAGCGCAGGTGCGCGCGAAAGGTGCTCCGGTACGAACGCCAGCATCCTGAGCGCGCCGGGATTGGTGCCGAATTCGTTAATTTCGCGCAGCGGACTGCTAACCGCCGCCGATTGGCTGCGGCCATAGATCCCCAAGCCATTGAACCCGCTCAGGTTCGGAAAATGGCGTAGAAATTCGACATTCTTGGCAAGGGACAATTGCTGCTCCCGGAGGACGTTCGTTCAGGTAACGCCACTGAGAACAGATAGTTGCTGCACTGCAAAATGAAAAGACCGTGTGCTGTCATTCCCCAGAATCATATTTTCGGGGATGACGTTAATTTGTCACGAAGTCGCGCCGCATCCATGACAGGAATGCGGCACATGTGACGATCGAAAGCGCGAACAGCGCGCAGGCTGCAACCAGTGCCAGCCGCGCCGATCCCGCCGTCTCAATCGCAAAGAACACCGCGCCGATCGCCGCAACGCCCGCGGCGTTGGCGATCTGCGCGGTAGTGCCGTACATGCCGGAGCCCGCACCGGCGCTCGCCGGCTTCACGGTCGAGAGCACGGCGCTCGACAGCGGCGCCATCACCAGCCCCTGGCCATAGCCGAAGATCGTCAGCACCAGCGCAAGCCATATCGCCGACGGCGCATCGACCCATGCGATCAGCGCCAGCAGCGCTGCAAGCCCCGCGATCTGCACCGCGCAGCCCTCGATCAGCACCAGCGTGCCGCGCTGCCTGGCGCGTGCGCCGCTGTGCCGTGAGGCGATCACAAACGTCAGCGCCAGCGGCACAAAGACGAGGCCGGCCTGCAGCGGTGGAATATGCAGCGCCCGTTGCATGAACATGGTCATCACCAGATAGAACGACAGGTTGGCGAAGAAGAAAAAAAACACGGCGACCAGGCCGCGCATGAACGCGGCATCCGACAGCAGCGCAAGATCGATCAACGGCATGCCGCCACGGCGCGCCATCGCGCGTTCGAGCCTTGCGAAGGCCGCGATAACAGCAACGCCCGCCGCCATCGACAGCCAGACCAGGGGCGACCAGTGCAGGTGATGGCCGAACAGCAGCGGCCCGATCAGGCACAGCAATCCCAGAAGCAGCACGATGGCGCCCGGAATATCCAGCCGCGTGCCGGCGCGGCGTGGCGCCACCGGCATGATCCACAAGGCGGCCGCGATGATGATCACGCCGAACGGCACGTTGACGAAAAACACTGCGCGCCAGCCAAGACCCCCGAGATCGAGCGTCACCAGAACGCCGCCGAGCAGGAAGCCGGCGGCGCCGGCCAATCCCAGCACGATGCCGTAGATGGCAAAGGCGCGGGTGCGGGAGGCGTCGGCGAACAGCAGATGAAGGGTGGCCAGCACCTGCGGCACCATCAACGCCGCGGTCGCACCTTGCGCCAGCCTTGCTGCGATCAGCTCGGGGCCGGATTGCGCAAGACCGCACCACAGCGAGGTGACGGTGAAACCCGCGACACCGGCGACGAAGACATTGCGCGTGCCGTAGATATCGCCGAGCCGTCCGCCGGTGACCACCAGCGTCGCATAGGCGATCAAATAGATCGCGATGACCGCCTCGATCTGCGCCGCGCTGGCGTGCAGTTCGGTCGCAATGGTCGGGATCGCCACGTTGACGATGAAGGCATCGACCCCAAACATGAATTGCGCCGCGACCACGGTCGCGAGCACCCACCAGCGGCGCGAGGAATCCACAGAAGCTGACACGATCTGATGCATGGCGGCGGGCCTTGTCCGAAATCTGTTGCATCCACCCGTTACAGATTCCGGTCATCCCGGCGATTACCCGGGAGGTAAGCATTCGGAATTGCAATCCTTCGGGATTTGGCCCGATTGCTGCATGGCAATCGACAATTCTTGCAGCTTATTCGGCCGTTTACGCGTTCAGGACTGCCTCGATGTACGACTATGACATGCTGGTGATCGGCTCCGGCCCCTCGGGACGCCGGGCTGCCGTGCAATTCGCCAAGCTCGGCAAGTCGGTGCTGGTGGTGGAGAAAGGCCGCCGGGTCGGCGGGGTTTCGGTCCACACCGGAACGATACCGTCCAAAACCCTGCGCGAAACCGTGCTCAACCTGTCG
Organism: Hyphomicrobiales bacterium; assembly: GCA_038244925.1. Classification (GTDB taxonomy): domain Bacteria; phylum Pseudomonadota; class Alphaproteobacteria; order Rhizobiales; family Xanthobacteraceae; genus Bradyrhizobium. Next base: position 13,754 of record JBBRSX010000083.1, read on the forward strand.
GGCTGGCGCGAGCGCGGCTTCTACGGCCGGTCCTACCGGGTCAAGCAGGACATCGCCGCCAACGACCTGATCGTGCGGCTACAGAAGACGCTCGATCACGAGGTCGAGGTGCTCGAACATCAGTTCAGCCGCAACCTGGTGCGAACCGCCGCCGGCGAAGCGCGCTTCGCCGGGCCGAACCAGATCGAAATTACCGCGGCGAACGGCGAGACCCGCAATGTATCCGCCACCCATATCCTGATCGCCTGCGGCACCCGGCCGGTCCGTCCCGACTACGTGCCGTTCGACAGCAAGACGGTGTTCGACAGCGACGAGATCATCGACTTGCCGAAACTGCCGCGCAGCCTTTCCGTGATCGGTGCCGGCGTGATCGGCGTCGAATATGCCACGATCTTCTCGGCCCTCGACGTCGCGGTGACGCTGATCGAGCCGCGGCCGACGTTTCTCGATTTCATCGACAAGGAATTGATCGACGAATTCATGCACGAGCTGCGCGATCGTAATGTCTCGTTCCGGCTCGGCTCCGCCGTCAATTCGATCGAGCATGGTGCGAACGGTGGCATCCGGACCAAACTCGCTGACGGCCGCACCGTCCACTCGGAAATGCTGCTGTTCGCCGCGGGCCGCGTCGGCGCCACCGATCGGCTCAATCTCGACGCTGCCGGGATCACGGTCGATCACCGTGGCCGCATCCAGGTCGATCCGGTGACACTGCAAACCAGCGTGCCGCATATCTATGCCGCCGGCGACGTGATCGGGTTTCCGAGCCTGGCCTCGACCTCGATGGAACAGGGTCGCGTCGCGGCCTGCCACGCGCTCGGCATGGAGCCGCTGCGCCGCCGGAATTCTTCCCTTACGGCATCTATTCGGTGCCGGAGATTTCGACCACCGGCCTCACGGAAGAAGAGGTACGAACCCGCGGCATCCCTTACGAGGTCGGCGTCGCACGTTTTCGCGAAACCTCGCGCGGCCATATCATGGGGCTGAACAGCGGCATGATGAAGATGATTTTTTCAACCAAGACCCGCCGCCTGCTCGGTGTGCATATTCTGGGCGAAGGCGCGACCGAGCTGATCCATATCGGCCAGGCCGTGCTCAACCTCAAAGGCACCATCGATTACTTCATCCAGAACACCTTCAACAATCCGACGCTGGCGGAAGCCTACACGATCGCCGGGCTGGATGCGTGGAATAGGATGACAAGGTAGATGTTGAACGCCGTCATTCCGGGGCGATGCGATAGCATCGAACCCGGAATCTCGAGATTCCGGGTCTGGTCCTTCGGACCATCCCGGAATGACGAGCGCTAAATCGCCTTCAGCTTTCGATACGCAAACCACACCATCTTCAACAACAGCCAACCGTCCCGAAACCGCGAGATCTGGGTTTCGCCGAACGTGCGCGCCTTGTAGTGGATCGGCGTCTCGATGATTTTCAGGTTTTGCTTGGCGGCGCCGAAGATCAGGTCGAAGTCGCCGAACGGATCGAAATTGCCGAAGTAGTCGCGCTCGCGTGCCAGCACTTCGTAGTCCCGGCGCAGCAACACTTTGGTGCCGCACAGCGTGTCGGTCAGGCGGGTGTTGACGAGATAGCTGAAAAGGTAAGCGAAGCAGCGGTTGGCGATCAGGTTCAGCGGCCGCATCGCCTCGTGTTCCATCGGATAGACCAGCCGCGTGCCGTTGACGAATTCGGCTTTGCCGGTCTCGATCACGGCGTGGTATTTCGGCAGCGCTTCCGGCGGCATCGTCAGGTCGGCATCGAGAATCATCAGCACGTCGTTTTTCGCCGCGGCAAAGCCCTTGCGGACCGCGTCGCCCTTGCCCTTGCCGTCCTGCTTCAAAACCCTGATGTCCCAGCTATCCTTGTAGGCGTCGCGAACGCGTTCGCATTCCTCGAACGTGCCGTCGCTGGAGTTGCCTTCGACGAACAGGATTTCCTGGGCCGAGCCAAATTTCGGCATCCGCGAAATCGCGTTCTCGATATTGCGGCAGGGAATGAGAATGCTGGCGGAAAACTTCCGGTCCGGGAACGCTTGCACCGGCCGCCCGACCAGATAGGTGCGCAGGCAGAGCTGCCGGATACCGGGCAACGGCGCGATGAACTTGTTGACGAAAGCGGCCAGTCCAAACAGCCGGATCGGGATCAGTTGCCGCTGCTCGTGGCGCACGACCTCGAAATCCGCAAGATCCATCAGGTTGAGGAAATCCACCGTGGCGATGTAGTTGATCTGCGACTGCCGACTCTTGAAACCCATGAGCTCGGCGAGCTTCAGGACCGGCTCCCACAGATGCGAGTAATAGGAGATGACGATCCGCGTCGACGGCGCACACAGATTACGCACGGTCCGCAACGTGCCGTCGATGTCCTCGAACATGCCGATGGTATCTGAAATCACGACATAGTCGAACGGGCCCTCGATGCCAGCAAGCGTCGCCGGGTCTTCCGCATCGCCCGGCACGAATTGCAGTTCGGGATGAAGCTCCTTGGCCCTGGCGATGGTTCGGGGGCTGAAATCAATCCCGACGCCGTAGGCGGGTCGCAACGAGGCCAGCAGGTCACCGCGTCCGCAGCCGAGCTCAAGCACCCGCTTGCCTGGCGGGATCAGGAATCCCATGAACCTCAGATCGTTTTCGCGATAGGCGTCGTTGAATTTGCCGCCCTGATACTGCTCGCCGCCGTTGGCTTCGGCGTGATCGAACAGGGCCCGCTTGCGCTGGCTGAGGTTTTGCATCGCAATGTTTCCCCTGGAAAAGCCGTCGGCAACTAGGCTTATCCGCCGCCGATCAAATCAGATTTGACAAGGGCTGCCCCACAGTCCCAAAACACTGGTTTAGAAGAACTATTGTGGTTTCGAGTCAAGAGCTATCAGCCGACGCGGCTGGAGCGAAGGCCATCGAACCCGCACCCGAGATCGGCGTCGCCGGACAGTCCCTGGATGCTTGCAATCTTCATCAGAAATTCCGCCGTCAGGCTGTTCGCCTTGACCGCCAGGCTTGGCCTGCAGCGTATCCCGCTTTTCAACCGGATTTTTCTTGCGCTCTACCCGACCTACAAGAAGTATTTCGAGGCCGGGCCGGTCGACCGGCTGCGCGACTTCGTGCCTGAAGGCGCGCTGGTGATCGACGTCGGCGCCAATGTCGGGTTTTTCTCGCTGCGCTTTGCCGACTGGGTCGGCGACACCGGCAAGGTCATCGCGATCGAGCCGGAGCAGCGGAACTACGCGCATCTGGTCGCGGCGATCGATCGCCTGGGCCTCGCGCGCCGCGTCGAGACATTGAAGGCTGTGGCGGCCGCTGAGTCCGGCCAGATCTTTCTAGAGATCAACGCGCTTCATCCTGCGGACCACAAGATTTCCCGCGACGGCACCGGCTTGCCGGTCGATGCCGTGACACTCGACCAGCTGGTGCCGGACAAGGCAACGTCGCGCCCGGCGCTGGTGAAGATCGACGTCCAGGGCGCGGAGATGATGGTGCTCAACGGCGCTGCCGGGCTGCTCGCGCTTGCCGGGCCGGCGCTGTTCATCGAGCTGGAAGAGGCTGGACTGAACAGGTTCGGCGCCTCGATCGCGGCGGTGCTGGATCATCTGTCGGCCTATGGTTACGAGCCCTATTGGCTGCAGCGCTCAGGCCCGCACCGCAAGACAACCGCACCGGAGATCCACGCCGCGGCGGCCCGCACCGGATATGTCGACGTCCTGTTCCTGAAGGCCACCGCGCCCGGCGAAGCTCGCAGCGCCTCCTGATTGAACGCGATTTCCTTGGGGCAGCGACCTGGCAGCATTGCTGTGGCGCGCATCGGGTTCCGTCGTTCCACGATGACGGCCGGCACTCAGGAAGCGGCGGGCTCCAGCGATCCCGTCAGCGACGCGCGCTGCGACAGTTCGATCCAGTTGCCATCGGGGTCGCGCACCATCGAGATTCGGGCGGTGGTGCCGAGCGTCACCGGCGCGCGTGCCTCGCGGCCACCATGGGCCAGCACATGCGCATGCTCGCGATCGACCTCGAACACCTGGAACGTGATGTAGCGCCAGCCCTTGCCCTCGAACGCCGCGTCGTCGGGCGCATCCGCCTTGGGCTCCACGATCAGCACCGTATCGCCTGCGAGGAAGGTTAGCGCGCCATCAACTCCGGCCGGCGCACCCTGCGGCAATCCCAGCGCCTCGGTATAGAAGCGGCGATGCGCCTCGACGCTGCGCACACCAAGGCGAATTCCGATGCGATCGATCCCGAACAAACCCCTGGGCAACAGCGAGACGCGGTTGCCTTCCGGATCGGCCATCGGCTGCGGCGCAGCGATGCCGTCGCGCGCGATCAGCAGCTCGAGATAGCCCGAGGGCGGGTTGTCCGGCAGCGTCTCGTAGACCTGGTTGATCTTCAGGATCGAGCCGCAGAGGTCGTGGCGATGCTGCTTGTAGCCACGCCGTATCGGCTGGGTGTGATCGAACGGCAGGCCAATCTCGTTCTGCCAGAACGCCAGCGCCGCCGGCGCATGGTTGGTCGCAAAGCCGATATCGATGCGGGGTTTTGCCAGTTTCATATGCTGCCTTGTCCGAATGCGCAGCCGGATGGAGTGAAACGTAATCCGGGGCTTCCAGGCGGCGAGACTTACCCCGGATTGCGCTTCGCTCCATCCGGGCTAAGGGCTCGCCAATTCCGCACGACGGTAGGTCACCCGCCTTCGCGCGACAACCATGCGCTGGCGGCGGGCCTACAGGATTGCCTTGCCCTTCCCCACCCCCTAGTTTGGCGCCAAGCCCTTTCAAACAACAATAACTCCGGAGAGAAACCCTCATGGCGCGCCTTAAATTTGGAGCTTTCCTCGCCCCGCACCATCCGATCGGCGAGCATCCGATGCTGCAATTCCGCCGCGACCTCGATTTCGTCGAACAGATCGACGCGCTCGGCTTCGACGAATTCTGGTGCGGCGAGCACCATTCCTCGGGCTGGGAAATGATCGCCTCGCCGGAAATGTTCCTGGCCGCCGCCGGTGAACGCACCAAGCGCATCAAGCTCGGCACCGGCGTGATCTCGCTGCCCTATCACCACCCCTATAACGTCGCGCAACGCATGGTGCAGCTCGACTGGATGACCGGCGGCCGCGCGCTGTTCGGTTCCGGTCCGGGCGCGCTCGCCTCCGACGCGCACACGCTCGGCATCGATCCGATGACGCAGCGCGACCGCCAAGACGAAGCGCTCGGCATCATCCGCCGGCTGTTCAAAGGCGAGCGCGTCACCGCCAAGAGCGACTGGTTCACCATGAACGACGCTGCGCTGCAGTTGTTGCCGTTGCAGGAGGACATGCCCTGCGTGGTGGCGTCGCAGATTTCACCGTCGGGCATGACGCTGGCCGGCAAATACGGCATCGGCATCATTTCGCTCGGCTCGATGTCGACCCAGGGCCTGATGGCGCTGCCGACGCAATGGGGCTTTGCCGAGGATGCCGCCAACAAGGCCGGCACCACCGTGAGCCGCGCCGACTGGCGCGTGCTGCTGAGCTGGCACATTGCCGAAACCCGCGAACAGGCGGAGCGCGAAGCCGGTCCCGGCCTGATGCGCTGGCATAACGAATATACCGTGCGCACGCTGCAGCGGCCGGGCGTCGAGCCCTTCTCGTCACCGGAAGACGCCGTCGAGAAGACCGCCGGCGGTCCCAACGCCGCCTCCACCATCGGCACACCAGACGATCTGGTGAAGACCATCAAGAACCTGATCGACGTTTCCGGTGGCGTCGGCACCATCATCGGCTTCGTGCATGACTGGGCCAATCCGGAAAACACCCGTCGCAGCTGGGACATGGTGGCGCGCTACGTCGTTCCGGAAATCAACGGCTATGTCCGGAAATTGCGGGAGTCGCAGACCTTCCTGATCGAGAACCGCGCGGTGTTCGAGCGCGCCGGCCAGGCCGTGATGGCAAAAATCATGGAAAACGAAAAGGCCGCAGCTGCCTTGCCGCTGACCGGCCCCGGGCGCGTCGCGATCCCGACGATCAACGCGCCGGATCTGCAGAAGGCCGCGGCAAAGCTGAAGGCCTGATCGCAGCGGCATTCGGGCAAAATACGACGGCGCGAATGCCCTGCGCGCCGTTTTTATTTGGTCCGAGGCTCGCGGCTTTGTGAGACGATTTGGGTGTCGGCCCGACCGGGACATCCGCTTTTTGCCGCTGGGAAACAAAGAGTTATTTACTTTGCCGGGCTATCACCTTGCGATGCTGCGGCAATATTCCGTCGCGACAAAGCCGTGGTCCCGGTGGATATATTTGAAATCCGAGACCCAACCGGAGCAATTGCCATGTCGATGCAGTCTGTGGCTTCCCCCACCTACAGCTTCACTCCGCCGCGGCGCAATTCGCTGACCCATATTCCCGGCGACGAAGGCTGGCCGCTGATCGGCAAGACGCTGGACGTGCTGGCCGACCCCAAGGGGCAGGTCGAACCGGCTTCGGCCAAATACGGCCTGGTCTATCGCAGCCATCTGTTCGGCGAGACCAGTCTCGTCCTGCTCGGACCCGACGCCAATGAGCTGGTGCTGTTCGACCAGGCCAAGCAGTTTTCCTCGACGCTCGGCTGGGGCCGGATTCTCGGATTGCTGTTTCCGCGCGGGTTGATGCTGCTGGATTTCGAGGAACATCGTCTGCACCGGCGCGCGCTGTCGGTGGCCTTCAAATCGGGCCCGATGAAATCCTATCTAGCCGATCTCGACACCGGCATCGCGGCGCGGGTAGCGCAGTGGAAGGCGCAGCCCGGTCCGATGCTGTTTTATCCCGCGATGAAGCAGCTCACGCTCGACCTCGCGGCGACCTCTTTTCTCGGCGCCGGCATCGGTCCTGAAGTGGACGAAATCACCAACGCCTTTGTCGACATGGTGGCCGCCTCGGTCGCGGTGATCCGCAAGCCGCTGCCGGGCACGGCGATGGCGCGCGGTGTCAGGGGCCGCAAACGCATCGTCGCCTATTTCTCCGAACAGATCCCGATCCGTCGCGCCAAGGGTGGCGGCGACGACCTGTTCTCGCAGCTGTGCCACGCCACCCATGAAGACGGCGCGCTGCTCTCGACGCAGGACATCGTCGACCACATGAGTTTCCTGATGATGGCGGCGCACGACACGCTGACCTCGTCGCTGACGTCGTTCATCGGCGAACTGGCCGCCAACCCCGCGTGGCAGCAGAAGCTGCGCGACGAAGTCACCGGCCTCGGCATCGCCGCCGACGCTCCCACGAGCTTCGACAACCTCGAAGCCATGAAGCTGACCGAAATGGCGTTCAAGGAAGCCTTGCGGCTGAAGCCGCCGGTGCCGTCGATGCCGCGCCGCGCCATCCGCGACTTCACCTTCAAGGGCTACGCGATCCCGGCCGGCACCATGGTCGGCATCAATCCGCTGTTCACCCACCACATGGCGGATATCTGGCCCGAGCCTGAGACATTCGATCCGATGCGTTTCACCGACGAGGCGCAACGCAACCGGCATCGCTTTGCCTGGGTGCCGTATGGCGGCGGCGCCCATATGTGCCTCGGCCTGCACTTCGCCTATATGCAGGCGAAATGCTTCGCGCGGCATTTCCTGCAAAACCTCAGCGTCTCGCTGGAGCCCGGTTACGAACCGGACTGGCAAATCTGGCCAATCCCGAAGCCGCGCGACGGCTTGCGGGTGGTGATCAAGCCGGTGTGAGGCGCGGCGTTTTCACTCCACGAACGTCGTCAGCTGCGCGCCCTCGTCCGCTACGAACACCGCGATCAATTCCGCGGGCTCGGTGTTGCTGGCATTGGCCGAAACCAGGTGTACGGCGCCGGGCGGCTCGAAGAACGACTGGCCGACCTTGAACGTCTCGACCACACCGCCGGCCAGTTGCGAGCGGATTTCGCCCTTGGTGATGTAGGCGGTAACAGAGCCGGCATGGCGGTGCGCGCGGGTGAATCCGCCCGGCCCGTAGAACACGCGCACGATGGTGACGCGCTTGCCCGGCACGTTCGGCAGCGCGTGGGAGGAGATCGGCTCGACCGTATCGAGCGCCGAGCCGGCGGGATCGCTGCTGGCACAGAGCGGCTCGATAATCGCCGAGATCGCGTCCATCGTTGACGGTATTGCCTTGCCGATCACGAAGGCGCAGGCGAGACCGGCGATGACCGCGAGATAGAATGGGCTGGAATCAGCCCGTTGCGGCGACCTGAATGTTGCTGGCATTGTTTTCTCCCGCTCCCCGATCTGTAACCCGTCATTCCGGGGCGATGCGAAGCATCGAACTACGGTGCGCAATTGCGCACCTGAGAATCTCGGGATTCGCCAGGGTGCAATTGCACCCCTGAGATCTGGTCGTTCGGACCATCCCGGAATGACCATACCAGTTACCCTGCCCCCTGATCGAACCTCTTGCGCATATCGACATAGCCTTGCTGCTGCTGGCTCCAGTTGCGGCCGCCGGTGATGGCGCCATCGACCACCAGATCGTGGCCGTTGATGAAGGCGGATTCGTCGCTAGCGAGAAACACCGCGGCGTGCGCGATATCCTCGGGCAGGCCGGCGCGCGGGATCGGCTGCGCGGTCTTGGTGACCTCGCGCATCACCGCCGGCGTCTTTTCGGCGGCCTCGACCGACAGGCCGAGCGCCTTGCCGAAAATGCCGGTCGCAATCACGCCCGGCGAGATCGAGTTGACGCGGACATTGGATTCGCCGAGTTCCATCGCCACGCATTTGGTCAGGTGGATCACGGCGGCCTTTGCCGCACCGTAGACGATCGACGACGAAAAGCCGGCCAGCCGGCCGGCGATGCTGCCGTTGTTGATGATGCTGCCGGAACCCTGCTTTTTCATATGGGGGGCGGCGTGTTTCATGCCAAGCATGACGCTGCGCAACAGCGTCGCCATCGCGGCATCAAAACGATCGACATCAAGCCCCTCGATGCCGCCGATCTGCGCCGGACCGCCGGCGTTGTTGAACAGGCAGTCGATGCGGCCGAATTTTTCCACCGACAGCGCGATCAGCGCCTTCATCTGCGCTTCCACCGTGACGTCGGTCTGGCGAAAGACGCAGTTGGCGCCGAGTTTTTTGGCCAGCGCCTCGCCCTCCGGCGCGCGGCGCCCGGCGATCACGATCTTCGCACCCTCGGCGACGAAAATTTCCGCGGTATGCAGTCCGATACCGCTCGTCGCGCCGGTGATTACCGCGACCTTGCCGTCCAGCCGTCCCATATCGGTTCCCCCTGTTGATCTTGCTTGGACGCAATATTCCCGTCCGCCGGGAACAAGGCAAGCGAGCCGGTCCGGACCGGCAGCAGCCGGCGAACCAGCCTGCCGCCTCCGCTCACGGAGAAATCCCGAAAATCCGCCACGCTCGGCCTTATTTTGGATTCGCTGATCACGTGAAATGACAACAACGATGACGAAATTGATCGACGAATTCAGACAGGGCTGGCAGGGAATTTCCCAGCCCTCGCCATTTTTCACAGCCGGATTCGCGGTTTTCTGCCTGGCTTTGGCGACCATGGTGCGGTGGGGATTGGCCCAGATGCGCCCCGACGTATTCTTTACGCCGTATTTTCCGGCCGTGTTCTTTGCGACCGCCGTTGGCGGTTCGCGGATCGGCATCGGAACGGCGGTCGCGGGCGGCCTGCTCGGCGTCGTCATCAACTTCAGCGGCGCCGTGGCCGATTCCGCCAGGCTCGCGCTGTTGCTGATCTTCTGGGCGGTCTGCGGCCTCACCATCTGGGGCGTCGAGCATTACCGGACCATCGTGGCCCAGCTGCGGGAAATCGCCAAGCGCCTGACCGAGGAAGAGGAATACCGCAAACTCCTCGTCGACGAGTTGCAGCACCGGCTGAAAAACAAGACCTCGACCATCCACGCCGTGATGCACCAGGTGCTGCAGGATCAGCCGCAAATCTGGGACAGTATCGATCACCGCATCCGTGCGCTGTCGGCGACCGACGATCTGATTGCGCGGGTCGATGGCAGCGGCTGCGATATCAATGACTTGCTGCGCTCCGAACTCGGGCCTTACGGCCATGTCCGGTTCAATCTGAACGGCGACCCGTTGTTTCTTCCGGCCAAACTGGCGGTCAGTCTGGCGCTGATCTTTCACGAACTGGCCACCAATGCCGGCAAATACGGTGCGTTTTCTTCCCCGCGCGGGCTGCTGCAGGTGTCGTGGTCGGTATCGGACAGTCGTCTCAACGTGACCTGGGACGAGACCGAAGGACCGGCTGTCGAAAATATCGGGGCGGCGGGCTTCGGCACCAAGCTGTTGCAGTCGGCACTGCGCGCATTCGACGGCAAGACCGAAATCAGTTTCCTGAAAACCGGCATCCATTGCACGATGCAGTGCCGGATCCCCGCGAATTGAATGCACCCGCGGCGTTGGCGCGAAACGTTGCACCAAACACGCGAACCGCAACCGTAATCGCAAGTGCCGTTCGGCCCGCGTTGACATTCTGTTAATGACGATCGGTGCGACCGCCCTGGAAAAGCGCCGACCAGTACCACCGTCGTGGTTTTTCAAGTTCCACTTAACCAAACCTATAAGGCGGTTTGGCAAACTCCGTAGCCATGTACAGTCCCAACAAACATGACCTTCAGCCCGCCGCGATCCCGGCCGGTAATGAAGGCGCCGCCGATTCCGAATTGCACATCTTGCGGGATGTCTTCAGGCTGCTTCCGACCGGCGTGACCCTTCAGAACGAGCACGGCGAATTTCTGCTGGCGAACGATGCCGCGACGGCATTGCTGCAGGTGGTCGAGGCTGCGCCAACACCCTCGCAGCCAGGTGATCGCCGCGAGACCTGTCTCGAACTGCTCCGCGCCGGCCGCACCGCCGTCCTCGAGGAAACCGTAACCAGCGGCCAGGCCAAACAGGTGTTTCTCACCTCGCACCTGCCGGTCCGGATCGCCGAGCGCAGCTTCCTGCTGTCGAGCTCCGCCGACATCACCGAGCAGAAGGCGTTCGAGGATCATTTGTTTCGCTCGGCCTATTATGACGAATTGACCGGCCTGCCCACCCGCCGCGTGATCGAACATCGCGTCAACAACCTGCTGCGGCACGACCACGCACCGGGCAATTTCGCGCTGGCTTTCCTCGACGTCGACAATTTCAAGCATATCAACGACTATTACGGCCATGCGATCGGCGACGCGTTGCTGGTGGAGATGGCCAAGCGGCTGGGGCTCGACCTGCGCGAATCCGATATCCTGTCGCGGATCAGCGGCGACGAGTTCATGCTGCTGCTCAATCCGATCCAGAACGAGAGCGAAGTCGCGGAATTCATCCACTTCATCCTGCAGCGGATGAAGGCGCCGTTCTTCATCGACGACTCCGAGATCTTCGCCTCCACCTCGATCGGCGTCAGCCTCTATCCCGAACATGGACGCAGCTATGACGTGCTGCGCCAGAACGCCGATATCGCGATGTACCGCGTCAAGAACAGCGGCAGGGGAGCCGCGGCGTTCTTCGATTCCAGCATGGAGCGCGAGGCGCTGGCGCGGATGAAGGTCGAGCAGTCGCTGCGGCTGGCGATCCTGGAAAAGCGCTTCTGCTGCGCTTTCCAGCCCAAGGTCGATATCCGGACCAAGGACGTCAAGGGCATCGAGGCGCTGGTGCGGCTGAGGGACGACGAGGGCGTGATTCAGGCCCCCGGCACCTTCATCAACCTCGCCGTCGAACTCGGCCTGATCGACGAGCTGACCCATCTGGTGCTGGCGGAAATCGTCAAGTCGATCGACCTGATCAACGAGACCTTCGGACCGGACACCACGATCAGCATCAACGTCGCGGCCAAGCAGGCGGGCAATCCCGCGTTCATGCGGCCGTTCGCGCAGGCAATCGAAGCCACCGGGTTTCCAAAACGCTTCATGGTCGAGGTGACGGAAGACGCCTTCGTCACCAAGACGCACTTTCAGGACGAGATCCTGCCGATCTTCCGCAAGCTCGGCGTCGGAATCTCGATCGACGATTTCGGCATCGGCTATTCATCGCTGTCGGCGCTGGCCGACATCACCGCCGACGAGATCAAGATCGACCGCTCCTTCATCACCGACATCCACAAGCGCCCGCGCAGCCAGGGCATCCTGCGCGCGATCGAATCCCTGAGCGAAGCGCTCGGCATGACCGTGATCGCCGAGGGCATCGAGACCTTCGAGGAACTGGCCTATCTGCAGGCCGCGACCAAGATCCGCTATGCGCAGGGCTATTATTTTTCCCGGCCGATTTTCCTGGAAGAACTGACGCCGTCTATACCGGTGAGCAGCGAGGCACGCGCCAGTCTGGCGAGCCGCCCGGCGCAGGAAAGCCGTCCGGCCTATGTCCGCAGCAGCGGCTATCGCCGCTGAGGCGAGGCGCTGAGGCGGCTACACTTTGCCCACCTACGATTTGCCGCAATCATTAAATGGCGCTCTACCTATCGTCTTCATCGGGGAAGGCTTATAAACATCCGGAAAATAACCCCGGCGCCAAAGCGCATCATTTTCGATTTCGAAGAAAT
>JBBRSX010000084.1:0-26052 GCA_038244925.1 Hyphomicrobiales bacterium
AGCGCTCAACGGTAGAGAAATTGTTTCGCCATTGCGCGCTTCGATGCATAGAAAATTCTGTCGACTTTGCTTTGGGGCCGCATGGGGAGAACGGCGTTCTACAAGGTCGAGAGCGCCCCGACTACTTGCTCAGCCTCGACGCGGCAACCGGAATTTTGCCCGACGGGTTAATTTGTCGCAGTCCGTCGGGCAAATCAGTTTGCAATTTGCAGCCACCATTAAAAGCCAGCCAGCTCATAATGGTTGCTACGATTCCCCGGCCGAGGGCCCTTCGCCGAGCGCGCGCAAGGCGGTCAATCCCTCGCGATAGGTCGGATATTGCAAGGTGACGCCGAGCTCTTCGCGAATGAGCGCATTCCGAATCCGCCGGGATTCGCTGTAGAAGCTGCGCGCCATCGGCGACAACTGCGCGGCTTCGAAGGGAATTTCCGGCGGCGGCGCCACGCCGCAAAGTTTCGCGGCGAACGCGACGACGTCCTGCGGCGGCGCCGCCTCGTTGTCGGTGACGTTGTAGATGCCGCCGGGACGCGGGCGCGCCAGCGACGCCTCGATCACGGCGGCGATGTCGGCGACATGGATGCGGTTGAACACCTGGCCGGGCTTGACAATACGGCGCGCCGTTCCCGCCGCCAGTTGCGCGAGCTGGTTGCGGCCTGGACCGTAAATTCCGGACAGCCTGAAAATCTGCACGGCGATAGTGTTTGCCGTACCGAATGCGAGCCAGTCCTGCTCCGCCGTCACCCTGTTCTGCGAGCGCTGTTTCCCGGCGCCGAGCGGCGTCGTTTCATCGACCCACCCGCCGCCATGATCGCCATAGACGCCGACCGTGGAGAGATAGCCGATCCACCGCAGGTTCGGCGCGGCGGCGATCCGGTCGGCAAAGGATTCGAGCACGGGATCGGATTCACCCGGAGGGATCGAAACCAGAATGGCGTGGCTGGCCGCGATATCGTCGGCGATCGCCTCGTCGATATGGTCGGGAGAAAACACCCTCGCCGTGATCCCCGCCGGCGCCAGCCCTTCGGCCTTGGCGCGGGTGCGGACGGTTGCAGTGACGCCCGCGCCGGAAACCTGCAAACGCTGCGAGATGTGCAGCGCAGAGTAACCGAGGCCGAAGACCAGGAGATTCATAAGCGCTCAATGGTTGACGACGATCGCGGCAGAGACGCCAGGAACAACACGACGCAGACGCAAAGTAGCACGATATCCTTGAAGATGAATTCGCCGGTAAGGTTCCAGGCCATCGGGTCGGTCGACACGCTCCATTGCACCACACCCGGTGTGGTGAAGAAGAACGACCATGTGACGGCAAAAGTGGCCACACCCATCAGCGAACCGATCGCCGACAGCAGCGGAATGAAGGCGCCGGCCGCCAGCAGTACCGCAATGACGAACTCAACGACGCCAAGGAAATAAGCCTCTCCCCTGAAACCGAATACCGACAGCCACGATATGAATGGACTATGGCTGATGAACTGGACGATGCCCTGCGCGGACTGCGGCGTGAACTTCTGCATCCCGAACGACACGAAGATCACGACCATGACCCAGCGCAGGATCGCGAGCAGACGATAGGGACCGATTCCGGTTTCGGCAACGTTGAAAGATGTAATGCGGATCATTTGGTTCCTCGGTAAGCCATGGTGCAACGCCCCCGTTGAAGAGGTTCGTGACGACGAGTACGCGTGCACGGTGCCGCCGTTACGTGGATCCACGGCCGGTCGATTCACAATGATGTGGCTGTGAGGCGGGAATATTTTCGTGAAACAGAAAATGTGGCCACGTATACGTTTGCCCGGCCGTAAAACCCGCTTATGGTGACAAAAAAAACGATAACAGGGAGACGGAAATGAACAGGCTATGGGCCGCGGCCGCCACGCTTTTGATCTGGGGCGGATTGAGCAGTGTACAGGCCGAGGATTATCCGGCGCGGACGGTGACGGTGATCGTGCCGTTCGCCGCCGGCGGACCGGCCGATATCACCGGCCGCATCGTCGCCGATATCTTCTCGCGTCATCTCGGCCAGAAATTCGTGGTGGAGAATGTCGGCGGCGCCGGCGGCACCATCGGCACGCTGCGCGCCGCGCGCGCCGCCCCCGACGGCTACACCATCCTGTCCGGTCACGTCGGCACCAACGCGCTGGCGGCGGCGTTCTATCCCAACCTCGGCTACGATCCGCTGAAGGATTTCGAGCCTATCGGAATTTCGGCCGAATACCCGGAACTGCTGGTGGTGCGAAAGGATTTTCCGGCGAATAACCTGAAGGAATTCGTCGCCTACGCCAAAGCCAACGAAGCCAAGCTCAATGTCGGACATGCCGGCCTCGGCTCGGTGTCCTATATCGGCTGCCTTCTCCTCAACACCGCGATCGGCATCAAGCCCGCCATGGTACCGTTCACCGGCACCGCGCCGGTGCTGAACGCCATGCTCGGCGGCGAGATCGACTATGAGTGCGATCCTGTGCTGGGCACGCTGACGCATGTGCGCGCCGGCACCGTCAAGGCGCTCGCCGTCGCGGCACGCAAACGCAGCTCGCTGTTGCCTGACGTGCCGACCTCCTACGAGCAGGGCCTGCCCGAATTCGACTGCGCGCCGTTCTACGCAGTGTTCGCGCCGGCCGGTACGCCGAAGGCGATCGTCGAAAAACTCGCAGACGCGCTCAACAAGGGCCTCAACGAGGAGGCCGTGCAAAAACGGCTGGCCGAGCTCGGCTCCGATGTTATCGAACCCGGCCGTCGCGGACCGAAGGCGCTCGGCGACCTCATCAGCAGCGAAACCACGCGGCTGATGCCGATCCTGAAAGCGGCAGCGGCGAAGTAGGCGCGTTCTTGTTAGTGACCTGAACGATAATCGGCACGCACGGGGGCGGCGCCCGACGGCGGCACGTCGAGACGGACGACGGCGCCTTCGAATTCCGGGCTTACCGCCGGATAGAGCTTCATGACAAGCGGATCGTGGCCGGGGACGATGTGGCTCTCGTCCGGCGCCATCGCGATCAGTTTGTCAAAGCCTTCCAGCATCTCGCCGATGTGAAAGGCGGTGGTGAACGGACGCTCGCTCGCCATGTTTTCGTAGAAATGGCTGACGTCGGAGGCGAGCACCACCGGTCCGCGGCGGGTGTTGACGCGAACGAACTGCAGCCCCGCCGAATGGCCGCTGGCGGCATGCAGGGTGATGCCGGGCGCAAGTTCGGCGTCTCCGTTGTAGAACACGACGCGGCGGGCGTAATTGAGCCGCACGATGCCGCAGACATCCTCGACCTCGAACGAATGCGACAGCCGCGGATAGTGCATGTAGCGCCCGGTGGCATAGGCCAGCTCGCGCTCCTGCAGGTGAAACCGCGCCTTTGGGAAGCGGTCGAAATTGCCGGCATGGTCGTAATGCAGGTGGGTGAGGATGACGTCCTCGACCTCGTTCACATCAATGCCGAGCGCGCCCAGCGTCTCGATCGGCGAGCGCAGGAAGGTGCGCTTGCGCTTGGCGGCAATTTCCGCGTTGAAGCCGGTGTCGATGACGAAGCTGCGTCCGCCTCCCCGCGCCACCCAGACGAAATAATCCATCGGCATCGGACCGTCATGCGGGTCGCCGCCGATGAAATGATCGCTGCGGCTCGCCTCGCGGGTGGCATAGCGGATCGCAAACAGCTCGTATTCCGGTTCGGCCATGAGGTCTCCTGCCTTCGCGTTCCGCGACGCCATCGTGGCGTTGCCTTCGTTTCATTGGGACAGGCGCCATTTAGCTCAATCGCGGCGGCAGTCCAGAGCGGACGTTGCGCAAAAACCTTCCCCAAGGCAAACGCCGCCCGAATCCGGGCCAAATTCGTTGGACTTTTCACGCCCGTACGTGACCGGTACACTTGACGGGAAGCATCTGGCGAGGGAACACCCAGCCGGACATTCGCGCCCTACAGACATCCCGGAGAGACACGTGGTTGCCAGCATTCTGCAGAAACTCCCCGTCGGCGAACGCGTCGGTATTGCCTTTTCCGGGGGCCTGGACACCAGCGCCGCCGTGCACTGGATGCGCGCCAAGGGTGCCATTCCCTGCGCCTACACCGCCAATCTCGGCCAGCCCGACGAGACCGACTACGAGGATATTCCGCGCAAGGCGCTGGCTTACGGCGCCGACAAGGCGCGGCTCTTGGATTGCCGGACCCAGCTCGTGGCCGAAGGCATTGCCGCGATCCAGTGCGGCGCTTTCCATATCTCGACCGCAGGCGCCACCTACTTCAACACCACGCCGCTCGGCCGCGCCGTAACCGGCACGGTGCTGGTTGCGGCGATGCACGAGGACGGCGTCAACATCTGGGGCGACGGCAGCACCTACAAGGGCAACGACATCGAGCGCTTCTACCGTTACGGTCTGCTGACCAATCCGGCCTTGCGGATCTACAAGCCCTGGCTCGACCAGCAGTTCATCGACGAACTCGGCGGCCGCAAGGAGATGAGCGAGTACATGGCGGCGGCCGGCTTCGAGTACAAGGCCAGCGCCGAGAAGGCGTATTCGACCGACAGCAACATTCTGGGCGCGACCCACGAAGCCAAGGATCTCGAATTTCTCAACGCCAGTGTCCACACCGTCAATCCGATCATGGGCGTCGCGTTCTGGAAGGCCGATGTCGTCGTCAAGGCCGAAACCGTGACGGTGCGCTTCGAGGAAGGCCAGCCGGTTGCCTTGAACGGCGTGGTGTTTTCCGACGCGCTGGCGTTGTTCACCGAGGCCAACAAAATCGGCGGCCGACACGGTCTCGGCATGTGCGACCAGATCGAAAACCGGATCATCGAAGCCAAGAGCCGCGGCATCTATGAAGCGCCGGGCATGGCGCTGCTGCACATCGCCTATGAGCGTCTGGTCACCGGCATCCACAACGAGGATACGATCGAGCAGTACCGCAGCAACGGCCGGCGGCTCGGCAGGCTGCTCTATCAGGGCCGCTGGTTCGATCCGCAATGCCTGATGCTGCGCGAGACCGCGCATCGCTGGGTCGCGCGCGCCGTGACCGGCGAGGTGACGCTCGAACTGCGGCGCGGCAACGACTATTCGCTGCTCGACACCACCAGCCCCAATCTCACCTACCATCCGGAGCGGCTGACGATGGAGAGCGGCGCCGGCTCGTTCACGCCCGCCGACCGCATCGGCCAGCTTACCATGCGCGACATGGACATCGCCGATACCCACGACAAGCTGAGGCTCTATTCCAAGGTCGGCTTGCTGGGCCGCGGCTCCGACGGCGGTGTGCCGCTGCTGTCGAATCCGAGCGACAAACCAGAGAAATAATCCGGGTTCACTTCGCCCCCTGAACGTCCTGAGATTGCGGCTGAGACATTCTGAAATTTTTCTGATATTGGTTGCTGCGCGTTCGAGCACATTTCGAGGTCTATCCCGGGACTAAAGCCTTATCGCTCCTGATTGAGTCAGGACCGGGCTGCGGCTTCCCGTTTTGACCCGTTTCTTCACGCGATCCGGTATCAACATCACTTGAAAACGCTATAGATCAGGGCAGTTGCCGGTGGAGGGGATAGTGCTGCGTTTTTCCGGTTTTGAGCTCGATCTGGAGCGCGCCGAACTGCGCGGGTCCGGCGGCGGGACGGTCAAGCTCAGGCCCAAGACGTTCGAGATGCTACGGCTGCTCGCCGCCGACGCCGGGCGCGTTCTCAGCAAGCAGCAGTTGATGGAAGCGGTCTGGCCGAACGTCCATGTCGGCGAAGACAGCCTGTTCCAATGCATCCGCGAAATCCGCGCCGCGCTCGGCGACGACAAGCGCCAGCTGGTCCGGGTCATTTCCGGCCGCGGCTATCTGTTCCAGGCCGAGGTCACCGACACCGCCGCCGCTGCCCTGCCGGAAGACGCGAGCGCCACTCCACCCGCACCCGACGTGCCGGTTCCACAACCCGAAACGAACCGCGAACCGCCCGCCCGCCGGTTCGACTCCAATCTGCGGCGCAGCGCCGCGTATGCGGTGGTGGCTGTTCTCGTCATCCTGGCAGGGGCGGCCACGCTTGCGGTGTTGCGCCCCGGACTGATCCTGGCGCGCGGGCCCACCACCATCGCCGTGATGCCGGTGACGGAGACCGACGGAGATCCGCTCGCCGCCCAGATGGCCGGCGATGTCGGCAACCGTCTCGCCGACGGACTGGCGAAGATCGAAAATGTCCGCGTCCTGCTTCCGGAAATGTCCGCAACCAAAGCCGACTTCGTGGTGAAGGGCGAACTGCAGAAGAGCGACCAGGCCTGGACGGTTCGGGCACGCATGACCGAGACCGGGACCGGCGAGGTCAAGTGGACCGCCTCCCATTCGGTCAGCCTCGCCGACAGCGCCGACCCGCAACTGCAGCAGTCGCGGCTTGCGGCGGGCGTCGGCCATGCCCTGGCGCTGCGCATCAATGAACTGCTCAATGCCAACACACGATCCGCGGCGACGACCGGGAACGCGCTGACGGGAAAAAGCAAGGTCGTAATCGAACAGGCGACCGCTTACATCAATCAGACCAGCCCGGAACGTTTTCATGCGGCGCAGGAAATGCTGGAAAAGGCGCTCGTCGACGATCCTGACGATGTCGGCGTTCAGGTTGCGCTGTCAGCGCTGCTGATGCGCGGCGTCCAGATGGCGTGGCTTGGTCCGGACGAGCGCGAGGCGGCAGAGAAGAAAGCGGAAGCTCTGCTGCAGCATACGCTGCGCACCAATCCGAACTACATTCCGGCGCACGAAGCCTATTGCCGCTTCCTCAACGCCACCAACCAGTTCCGCGCCAGCCTGGTGGCCTGCGCCCGGGCCTTGAGCTTCGATCCATGGAACGGAATCGCGATCTATCATGTCGGCCTGGCCCAGATCCAGACCGGGCGGTTCGAGGACGCGCTGGCGACCTTCAAGCAGGCGGACCGATTCGGCACCCCGCAGGTTTCGCGCTGGACCTGGCTGCTCGGCGCCGGCTGGGCCAATATGCTGATGGGCCGCGCCGAAGACGCCGTGCCGTGTCTGCTCAAGTCGATTGCGATTACGCCTGCCTCGGGGCGCTCGCATATGCTGCTGGCGGCGGCCTATCAGCAATTGGGCCGTTTCGACGAGGCCAGGGCCGCGATGGCCAAAGGGCAGGAATTGCGGCCCGGCTCGACCTATCAGAACGTTCCGACGCCGAAGAAGAATTCCAGCCCGGTCTATATCGAAGCCGCCGAACGGATCATGCAGTCGATGGTCGCGGCCGGTTTGCCGTTGAGCTGACGGACATCCCGGCGAAATCCTAGGCGGCGAATTCGGCAAGGGCCATATCGTCGCCGAGCTGGACATCACACCTCGCCTCTGGTTTTTCGATTGTTTCTTTGCCGGCGACCCGGTGATGCCGGGATGTCTCGGCCTCGACGCGATGTGGCAGATCATCGGCTACTGGCTCGGCTGGTCGGGCTCACCCGGCAAAGGCCGCGCCGCCGGCGTCGGCGAGGTGAAGTTCACCGGGCAGATCACGCCGGACACCAAGCGTGTGCGCTATGAGGTCGACATGCGCCAGGTCAGGCGCGGCAAACTCGCCGTTGCCATCGCCAACGGCCGCGTGCTTGCCGACGGCATCTGCGTCTATGTCGCGAAGGACATGAGGGTCGGCCTGATCATGCCGGTGGGCTGAGAGGCAAAGCCCGCGATACCGCCATGATACAGGCGATCTCGGCCGGGACCCCTACTTCTTCTTTCCGTCGGCGTCGTACTGCTTGAGAAACGCGACGAGATCATTGGTCTTCTGCTCGTCCTTCAGTCCGGCAAAGATCATCTTGGTGCCCGGAACCTTTGCTTTCGGATCCTTGATATATTCACGGAAGGTCGCCTCGTCCCAGGTGATCCCGGAATTCTTGTTCGCATCCGAATAGGAATATCCCGCGGCAGTTCCCGCCTTGCGCCCGATCACACCATTCAGGGCCGGTCCAACGGCGTTCTTCGCGCCTTCGCCGATCTGATGACACATCTTGCAGACGCCGAAGACCTTCTCGCCGGCCGCGGCATCCTGCGCACTCGCTTGGCCCGATGCCATGACGGCCAGGACGGCACCAAAGATCACTTTTCGCATATCAGGCTCCTTGTTTGTCAGAAGAAAGGGATTCTCTTCATTGGTTACGCGTCGAAGCTCCCTGAAGCAGGCGACGATCATCTAGACCCCGCACACAAGCGAAGCTCCGTCTGGCGTCATGGCACGCGCCTGTACATTGGATCGCGCCGCGACGACCTCGCGGATCCGCGTCGGCGGCATCAGGCTGAATGCCGTCGAGAGCGCGTCGGCTTCCGTCGCGGTCGGCGCGATTACGCTGACGCTGCGATAGCGTGCCGGACTGCGGCCTGTCGCCGGATCGAACAGATGCGTAAAGTTTCCGGCAGGATCGAACCGGAAGCCGGCGCCGGCCGTGGTCGCCACCGCGCGATCTACCAGATCGACGGTTTCGGTAACGAGGCCAGGACGATCCGGATCGGACAGCCCGACGCGCCACGCCGTGCCATCCGGCCGCACCCCGATGGCACGGATCTCTCCCATATTCACCAGCGTGGTCGACAGGCCGGCCGCGCGCAGCATCTCGACCACGAGATCGGTGGCATACCCCTGGGCTATACCGTTCAGGGTAATGGCCGCGCCGCGCCGGGAAAGGGCGATCCGGTCGCGGCTGACCAGCAGGCCTCCATGCCCGACCTTGGCCAGCGCCTGCGCGAGTTGCTCCGGCGACGGCCCGTTCGGATCGGGTTGCGCGGAGGAGAAATGATCGACATGGAGTTGCCACAGCGGCTGTACGGTCGGATCGAACGCACCATCGGTCAGCTTCGCGAACGCGAGCGACGCCTCCAGCAATCGCACCATATCCGCGTCAGGAGCAACGAGAACGCCGGTGCGATTGAGGGTGCAGATCGCGGAATCCGGCCGATACAGGCTGAATTGCTGCTCAAGACGCCGCACCTCGGCGAGGCACCGGACAACCAGCCGTTCCGCTTCGTCGCGGTCGCGATGGTGGATCTCGATCGAGACTTGAGCGCCGAGCGCAGATCCCTGCCAGTGAACCGCATTGTCCGCACAGGCGCTGCGGCCGTTCAGGATGGCCGTGCCGGCCGCAGAGGCCGTGATTGCAATCATGCGCCGGCGCGTCAGTGCTGACTTGTGCATCGACCGAACTCCTTCAGTTGAGGCGAACATCGGGGCGATCGTGTTCGGCCTGATCGCCGGCACTGTCGCTGCCCAGCACATAGGCCGGCGGAATTTCTGCGAAGCCGATGACGCGGCCGCCATTCGCAGCGACGAAGCCGTCCGCCGCAGCGCGATTGCCGAACGGCACCGCTTCAGCAGCGCCCATGCCGCCCTGCTTGCGGCTCTCAATCACGAAGAACGCCTTGCGCGCGTCGATCCAGTTGGTGGCGCCGGGGTCTTCCCAGCTTCCCGCGCGCGCCATGTCCGAGACATAGATCGCCCGGATGTCGCGCGGCTGATCGGGCATCAAGGTGAATGCCACGGTATCGCGCACCGACGTGAACCAGAACGGATCGATCCGGCTGCCGGTGATGATCTGTCCCTTCGGGCCGGGATGTTCCATCAGGCTCATGCCGCAGAACACGCCCATCGCGTCGCTGTTCAATGTCACCGGTGGCGGCATGACGGAACTGCCGGCATCCCGGTCGCAGGCCGCAAGCAACAAGGCCGCCATCAAGACACCCAGGATTCGCAAGGTCATAATTCCCTCCGCGCAAAGAACAGCGTCGCGAGCCCTAGCGGCGCGGCGATCCACACGCCCAGGCCCAGCAACAACGCGGCAACGCCCGAGGTCGCCGACCCGGCGAGCCCGGCCATGCCCGAGAACTGGCTGACGTTGAAGCCGGTCAGATTGGTCAGCCGGTAGAGATCGGTGGGGTTGAGGAACAACAGCCCCTGCAGCACCGGCGCCGAGACGATCTGGCCCTGGTCGATCACCAGGATGCCGAGCAGCGCCATGTCGAACACCAGCACCATCAACAGCCAGACGCCGACCGAGAGGCCAGCCGCCGTACCGCGGTCACGGACCAGACTGCTGATCAGATAACCGATCGCGACGAACACCGCGCCGAGCATGATCGACGTTCCGAGCATCGACGCAAAGGCGTACCAGCTTGCCGCCAGCACCGAGGCGCCGGTGATCGCCAAAGCGAGGGCAGCCGCGCCATAGCCGATCACGGTCGCAAAGCCGAGGATGAGAACGTGTCCGCAGAACTTGCCGAGGATCACCTGATGGCGGCCGACCGGATAGCTCAGCAGCAGGATCATGGTGCCGCGCTCCATCTCGCCGACCACGGCGTCATGCGAGATCAGCAGCGCAATCAGCGGCAGCAGAAAGATGGTGAGGCTGGACAGGCTGACAACGACGACGTCGAGCGCGCCGGCGCCGACGTTTCCGGTCGGCGCGCTGCCGAGAAAGGTCAGCGACAGCGACAATGCGGCGAGCAGCAACGTCGTGGCCAGCACCCAGCGATTGCGCAGGCCTTCCTGAATTTCCTTGCGCGCGATGATGGCGATGGTTCTCACGCCGCCTGCTCCTGCGTCCTGAGAAAATGGGCGTAGAGGTCGTCGAGGGTCGGCGCGGCAATATCGATGTTGGTCACGCGACGATCGTTGGACGCAGCCCGCAGGATATCCATCTTCTGCGCGTCGTCTCGTACCAGCATGATGCGTCCCTGCACCGTCGCAAGCGACTCGCCCGTCATCCACGCCGGCAGCCCGGCGTCGGCGCCGGACGCCAGGTCGAGCGATATCCGGATCGGCAGCTGCGATATAGAGCGCAGCTCGGCCAACGTGCCCTGCGCCACCAGGATGCCGCGGTTCATGATCAGGACGTGTTCGGCGCGATCCTCGAGCTCGTTCAGCGCATGCGACGAGATCAGCACGGTGGCCCCGTCGTCGCGTAATTCCTGCAAAATCTCGTAAAAGGTCTGCCGCAGCGCCGGATCAAGTCCGGTGGTCGGCTCGTCGAGCAGCAGCACCCGCGGCCGGCCGAGCAGTGCCTGCGCCAGCCCCAAACGCTGCCGCATGCCCTTGGAATAGGTCCCGACCTTCCGGTCCGCCGCCTCCGCCAGGCCGACACGTTCGAGCAGCGGCCATCCCGTCGCCGGTTTGATCTGCTTCAGCCGGGCATAGAAGGCCAGCGTTTCGCGCCCGGTCAGCGCCGCGTTGAAAGCGACATTCTCGGGCAAATAACCGAGTTGCCGGCGCGCGGAGAATTCGCCCGCGGCCGGATCCTGCCCGAGCACGCGAATCTCGCCGTCACCGGGATGAATCAACCCCAGCATCAATTTGATCAGCGTGGTCTTGCCGGCGCCGTTGTGGCCGACAAGGGCGCTGAGCCGCCCGGGGCGCAGCTCAAACGAAACATCGCGCAGCGCCTGCACGGCACCGTAGCTCTTCTCCACGCCCTTGACGGAAACAGTCGCGTTCATCTCAGGCTCCGGCCGGCGGACGGTTTTGGTGGCGGCGCAATCAGCGGGTGGCTGTCGATGACACCGCCGGGATAGAGCGCCGGAAACTGTGCCTGCGCCCAACGCAACACCTGCACCGCAGGGCTGTTGATCAGGACCTTTGCCGACGGCGCGGTCCAAAGCACCCGGTCAACCAGATCATTGGGCCTGTATGCCGAGTCGGCGATACCGTCGCCGTTGAGATCGAATGCCGGATTGTCACTCCAGTAATTGCCGCGCCCTGCCTTGGACCAGTCGAGATCGCGGGTGCCGACATATTTCACCTGGTTACGATTGCCGATAAAGGCGTTGCCGGTGATCTCGTTGCCTTCGGAGCCGGCGGTGAAATGCACGCCGATGCCGCAGCGCTCGAACCAGTTGTTACGGATGCGGTTGTGGTTCGTGTTGTAGATGAAAACGCATTTTTCCGGTCCGGACCGAAGGCCCTGCGCAGGCTTCGCCTCGAGGACCTCGTTTTTTGCCTGCGGGACCATGCCTTTCTCGTCGTCAGGGCCCTCGTCCCGGCTACTGGCGATGTTGTCGAGCGAGCCGCCCACGACCAGATTGCCGTCGATCTCCGCGTAATTGGCGTAGTTGAACAACAGCCCGTAATCGCGGTCGCGATCCGAGATATTGTTACGAATGATGAGTCGGTTCGAATACATGATGGCGTAGCCGACATGATTGCCGACAGAAACGTTGCCGCTCACTTCGCTATCGTTGGTGTACATGTAGTGCACCGCGAACCGCACCTGCTCGAAGCGATTGTTGACGAAGCGATCCTTGCGGCTGGAAATCGTGAAGATGCCGTCGCGGCCGTAGCGGAAGGTGTTTTCCGCGATGGTGACATCGGGCGCATTCCAGAGCGATACGCCATTGCCGGCATCATTGGTGCGCCCGCCGCGAATGCCTTCGACGACGTTGTGCTCGACCCGAGAACCAGCCGCGCCATGAACATAGATCCCGAACAAATTTCCTTCAAAGCGATTGTTCTCGATCAGCGCGCGTTCCGCGGTCTTTTCAAGGAACACACCGGAATCCATCTTCTGGAGATCGTCGCCTGATCCCCGGATGGTCACGCCGCGGATCGTGACGTCCGGCCCAGTCACGGTGACCACGTTGCCGAAGCCGCCGCCACTCAACACCGCGCCGGGCCGGCCGCTCAACACAACAGGCCGATCGATCCTGATCACCCCCTTGTATTCGCCCGGTGCGAGTTCGATGACGTCGTCGTCCTGCGCCCGGTCCAGCACAGCTTGCAGCGACTGGCCCGGGACAGCATTGAGCGTCTCCGCGCTGGCGAAGCTCGAGGCCCCGGCGGCGAACATCGCCGCCGGAACAATGCGCAAGAAACGGATCACATCTCGCTCCCGCCTCAGGCCGTCTTGGGTTCGACGAACATGCGGCCCTTCATTTCCATGTGCATGGCGTGACAGAACCACGAACAATAGTACCAGTAGACGCCCGCTCTATCCGCCGTGAACGACACGGAAGCCGTCGCCATCGGCCCGACTTCCATATTGATCCCGTAGTTCGTAATCGCGAAGCCGTGTGTCAGGTCTTCCACCGCGTCGATATTGGTGATGTAGACGGTGACCTGATCGCCCTGCTTGACCTGGAACTGCTCCAGACCGAAGGCGGGTGCGGTTGACGTCATATAGACACGCACCTTGTTGCCGTCGCGGATGACCTTGGAGTCGTCTTCGAGCTTGATGCCATCCGCCTTGGCCTGCTTGACCGCGTCCGCAAACATCGGATCAGCGCGATCCCAGATCGAAATCGGATTGATCTTGGAACGGTGGACGATGGTGGCGTCATGCGGCTCGGCGAAGCTCGGGCCGTCATGAATAAGCACCATCTTGTCGCCGGAGATATCGATCAACTGATCGTTCTCAGGCTTCAGCGGGCCGACATTGAGGAACCGGTCCTTCGAGAACTTGTTCAGCGAGATCAGCCACTTTCCGTCTGCCTCCTTGGTCTGTCCCATCGAGGAGTGGTTGTGACCCGGCTGGTAGTGGACATCGAGTTTCTGGATGATCGGGTCAACCTTCTCGCCCTTGAAAGCGCGCTTTGCGAGATCGATGTTCCATTTGCAGATCTGACTGTCGAGGAACAACGTCGTGTAGGCGTTGCCTTTGCCGTCATAGGCCGTATGCAAGGGCCCAAGACCCAATTCGGGCTCCGCAACCACGACGTCACGCGGCTTGATCTTGTCGTCGAACAACTGGTCGAACAGGCGCACGTCCATCACCGTGACGGTCGGCGAGAGCTTTCCTGCGACAACGACGTGAATGCCGTCGGGCGCGGTGTTGATGCCGTGCGGGTTGTTCGAGATGGGAATATACCGCGTATAGGGCGAGCCCTTGCGCCCGTCGATCACCGGAACTCCCTTCATTTCCTTGAAATCACCCTTCTTCACCGCCTCTTCAATCCGCTTGATATTGAAGATCACAGCCCAATCTCGCTCGCTGGCGGTCATCTCGGCCAGGTTGACGCCCTCCTCCGAATTGTAACAAGTCGAAAAGGCATACTTGCCCTGATAGTCGGCATCGACGTTGTCGAGGTTGCCATCGACGATTACTTGCCATGCAATCTTCATGGTATCGCCGTCGATGGCGCTGAAGATCGCGTGGTATTGCTTCTTGTCGTCGAGGATCTTGCCGTCATTTGGCAACGGAACGCCATCCTCGCCATTGGCGAAGACATACCCGGTCCGCGGATATTTTTGCACGCGCAGGCCATGCACCGAATGCTGGTTTGGAAGCTCGATGATCTTGTCGCACTTCATGACGTCGAGGCGAACGCGCGCGACGCGCGTATTGGCCTTGTCGTTCATGAACGCGTAACGGCCATCATAGGTGCCGGCGGTGAAGGAAAGATGCGGATGATGCAGGTCACCGTTCGTGTAGGTGCCGCCGCGCGTCTTGAGGAATTCGCGGGTTTCAGGGAGCAACCCGTCGGTCATAACCTTGAGGCTTTCGTTGGTCAGTCCCCACCCGGTGGCGCTGCAGCGATTGAACACGGGAACGCGCATCAGTTCGCGCATCGACGGCAGGCCGACGATACGCATCTCGCCGGACTGGCCGCTGGAGAAGAAGGTGTAATATTCGTCGAGTTCGCCCGGAAGCACTTCAGCCTTCTGGACGGCAGGCCGTGCCGCCGGAGCTTTCGGCGCCGCGGTCTTGGTCTGCGCATCGGCAGCCGTGGTCGACAAGGCAACGCCGCCCGCGAGACCCACGCCCGCGGCAACTGCCGTCGTCCCCAGCAAGGTACGTCGGCTGACGCTCTTTCCATTGTCGTTGTGGTCGTCGCTCATCATTAGCCTCCTCGGCTTTAGGTTGGTGGTGGAGTGGTGACAGCGGCGGACGCGCCGATGGGGCGTCCTCCCGCGGTGATGACGGTGGCTGGGCCTTTGCCGCTGCGCATCGAGGGTGACGACAGCGCGTCGCGCTTCTCGCGCTTCAGCCGCACCTGGATCATGTGCGGACAGCGGTGATCGTCGAAGTAAAGCTCCTGACAATGCATGCAGTAGATGCACTCATTGACGTTGATGTGACCTTCGGGATGAATCGCCTGCACCGGGCATTCCTTGGCGCAGCGCTGGCAAGGCGTGCCGCATTCCGGCCAGCGCCGCAGCCACTCGAACATCCGGATGCGGCCGGGAATCGCCAGCGCTGCTCCGAGCGGACACATGTAGCGGCAGAAGAAGCGCTCGACGAACAATCCCGCCGACAGCACCGTGAGTGCATAGATGACGTAGGGCCATTCGCGCGCGAATTTCAGCACGATCGTGGTCTTGAAAGGTTCGACCTCGGCCAATTGCTCGGCAAACGCCGTGGAATACAGCGACATGCCGAACAGGCCGAGGAAGATGATGTACTTGATCGGCCACAACCGTTCGTGCAGGCCCCACGGCAGTCGGTATTGCGGAATCTTGAATGCCTGGGCGACGTTGTTGAGCAGTTCCTGCAACGCGCCGAACGGGCACAGCCAGCCGCAGAACGGTCCACGCCCCCAGAACAGCAATCCCGCGGCGATCGAGCCCCAGAGCAGGAAGATCAGCGGCGCCGACAGGAAGTATTCCCAATTGAAGCCTGTCAGCAGCGAATTGGCGAAGGTCAGGACATTGACCACCGACAATTGCGCGTTGGCGTACCATCCCATCCATACGAGGATGAAGACCAGGTAGCCGCGTCGCACCCAGCCATAGAAACGAGGCCGGCGCACCAGCACGTTCTGGAAGAAGAAGATCAATGTCAGCGCCCCGAGCGCAAAGATCGTCGTGCCGATCTTGAGGATGTTGCCACGCCAGATCTTCATCCACAGCGGCTCATCCTCCGCCGCGGCACCATCAGCCAGCAACGTGGGTAGCGGGAACGCCTTCGCGGGCACGGCCGCGGCAGGGGAAGCCGCAACAGGCAACGGCTTGTCCCGCTTGAGGTAGGCGTCGGGCAGCGTGTAACCGAGATCGAAGGTCAGCCAGGCCTTGTCGCGCGTGCCGGTGACACGCTGAACCAGCAACTGAAGCAGCCACGGCTCGGCCGGATCCAGCCCGAATTCCGCGGGGATGACGAACAGGGCAATTTCGGGAAACGCCGGCGCACCGTCCGCCGCAAGGTTGCCGAGCCGCGTGTGATCACGGTCGCGGAAACGGACGCTGTTGGTCTCCTGGATCAATTCGATGCGATCGAAGATGCCGCCGCGGACGTAAGCCGCGCCCTTGAACGAATAGCGGCCTGTTCCCGCGACGATCAACGCCTGCTGGCCGGGCTTCAGCCGGCCCGCAAGGCGCGCATATCCATCGTCGCCGAGCAGACTGCGGCCGATGGTCGGCACGGCAACGTCAGCGACATAGAGGTCGATGAAGATGTCGTCCGGCTCGCCATCCTCGGGACGCGCCGCAGCGGCAGCATTGCCGGATTTTGCGAAAGCCTGGTTAATGTCGGCGACCGTGAGAACCAGCCGGCGTACCGAACCGTCGCCCACCAGGGTTTGCCAGTCGCGAATATCGCTCTTTGCCGGATCGATCGATTTCGACGCCTGTGGCGCCGCGGCGACGACATTGCCGGGCGCGCCAAGACGGCCGCTCTTGATGAGCCTGGTGGCGGAACGAACGATGCTGTCGCCCATCACGAGCACGGTGACGGTGGCGCCGCTGACAATGTCGACCTGTGGTGCAGGCGCAGCTCCGCGCACCACGCTCGACATGTCCGCGCCGATCAGCTTGTTGACGGCTTCCATGATTCGCTTTTCCGGAATGCCCAGAAGAACGATCGGCTCCTTGTGATCGACCAGCTTGAGGCCGGTGACCACGCCCTTCTGATCGATGCCGACCAGCAGATGGATCGGCTTGCCGGAGTAGCCGGTCGCGTTGGCAAAATCGGAATTGAGATAGACGAAGCCGAGCAGCGCATCGTCGCGATAGGCCGGAACGATCGCAGGGTCACCTTGCGGCGGGCCGAATCGATTAGCGCCGGAGATCAATTCGGCGGGATCCGCCTTTGCGATGTAATCCGCCAGACCGCCTCGGGCGCATGCATCGTTCGCCAGGCAAATCCAGCCGAGAACGACCAGGAATATCCCGAACAGGCCCTTGATATGGATGGAATTTCGCAAGCGCATGGTTCCAGGGTTCGACAGAACGTCGTTGTTCTGGAAAAGCGATTTCCACCTGATAGCCCGCCGGGATGGGGGGCTGTTTGCGCTGGATCAAACTCAGCGCCTGAGCTTTGGAACAGTTTGCAAGTGAGAGGATCATTGCCATGCGCCGAGTTCCGCTGTTGACCGCCATGCCGGAAGCCGTGGTGAAGAGCCTTGCCGAGCTCTACGCCATCGCTTTTTACGTCACGCAGCAGGCAATCCCCCGATATGGCGCACTGGCCAGTCGAATCGACCCGACGTTTCAGCCGATACGGGCCGTGTTCGACGTGCTTGCCGCGCGCGAGCGGGAACGGGCCGACAAGCTGTCCGCCGACTGCCTTGCCGCCTGCGGCAGGACTCCAAGCCCTGGCGACTTGCGTTGGACGCCGGTCGATCTCGTTCCGGTGGCAGAACTGGCCGACATCGGCGATTCCGAACTGTCGACGCCTTTCACAGCCTGGGCGCTTGCCGTGATGCATCGCCAACGCGCCTTCGTGTTCTGGACCTACGTCATTGCCGGCGCGAAAGATCCGCAAGTCCGTCGCGCGGCGGAAAATCTGGCGCACGAAGCGTTGTCCGACGGCGACCGCTTGCGCCGCGAACGCCGGCTGGCGTGGAAGGCGGAACGGCAGACTGCGGCTTCTGGCTCCGCTGCGACGGATGAAGCCGACGCGTCGGCCTCATCGGCCTTGCTGGAAAGTCTCCTGCTCAGGGACATCGTGGCCTGGGCGCACGAAATGACGGCGGCTCAGCGTCAACAGGCGACGCAACTGGATATTTCCCGGCTACCTTCGAATTTCATGACGTTGCCGCAAGAAGCCGGCCCGAATCCCGCGGTGGGCGACATCGAGCAGATCAAGCGCCGCGCCTTGCGTCGCGCCGAACAGCTGTCGAACATCTATCTCGACGACGCCGACAGCGCTCCGGATCAGGACAGCATGGAACTTGCGCAGAAGCTCGCGGCGCAAGCCATCACGCGGCTGGCGAACCTGCGCCACCTCGCCTCGGAATCGAAGCCACAATGAGTGGACTGAACGAGTGGACGGATCGGTCGCGGGGTTTTAACCGGCAATCCTGACGCGAGTTGATGAACCGTGTGATTTTGGAAACGGGGCGACGGCGCCTCTTCGTGGTTTGGTGCGCAATAGCGCGCAAAGAGATTCGAACTCCGGCCCCGCAGATTTATAGTCTGGACAGATCGTTGAAACCGTTCAGATCTGTTATCGTCAGGATGCGGCCCATTTGGGCCAAACAATTCAAGGCTTGCAGCATCTGACAACTTGAGACCGCCGTGACGACATACGATCAACAGAACATCTTCGCGAAAATCCTGCGTAGCGAGATTCCTTGCTACAAGGTCTATGAAGATGAACGGACGCTGGCATTTCTGGACATCATGCCGCGATCACCGGGGCATACGCTCGTGATCCCAAGGATCGCAGCGCGCGGCATCCTTGACATCCCGGCTGATGACCTGGCCGCCGTGGCGCGCACGGCGAAAAAGATCGCCGTGGCGGCGGTAAAGGCGTTTGACACCAAAGGCATCATCCTTCAACAGTTCAGCGAACCCGCGAGCGGGCAAGTCGTTTTTCATCTGCACGTGCATGTCATGCCGGTGCGCATGGGCGTCGAGCTGCTGCCGGCCCAAACCCGCAAGGAAGAGGCAAGCGTCTTGCGGGATCACGCGGCGCGAATGACCGCAGCCCTCGGCGGATAATCGCTAAACAAGGCCGGCGACGAAAGACGCCCTACCCGATTTCTCCCGCTCAAACGCCGAGGTAGCGCTGCAACACCTCGGGTCGCGCCTTGATTTCCTGCGCCGGCCCCTCGTGGACGATGTGACCGTTATTGATGATGTAGACCCGGCTTGCCAGCGCCAGCGTCGCAGCCAGATTCTGCTCCACCAGCACGATGGTCTGTCCCGCGGCGGCAAGATCCCGGCAGGCCTTCACCAGATCGCGCACGATCACCGGCGCCAGGCCTTCAAAAGGCTCGTCGAGCAGGATGATCTTCGGTTCGCGCACCAAGGCGCGGGCAATCGCCAGCATCTGCTGCTCACCGCCGGAGAGGTCGGTGCCGCTGCTGCTGCGGCGCTCCTTCAGGCGCGGAAACATCTCGTAGATGCGCTGCAGCGGCCATTTGCTCCGCGCCGTCAGCCCGGCCAGGATGATGTTCTCCTCGACATTGAGGCTGCCGAAGATGCGGCGATCCTCAGGCACGAGCTGCATGCCGGCCCGCGCGATCACATGGCTTTGGCGACCGGCAAGATCAACGCCGTCGAGCACAACCTTGCCGCTGCGCGGCTTAACCACGCCCATCAGGCTCTTCAGCGTCGTCGACTTGCCGGCGCCATTGCGTCCCAGCAGCGCCACGACCTCGTGCCGCTCCACGCGCATCGCAACGTCGAACAGAATATGCGAGTCGGCGTAATAGGCGTTCAGGCCGGTGACCTCGAGCAGGCTCATTCGAGCACCCCACCCAGATAGGCTTCCTGGACCGCGGGATTGGCCTTGATCTCGTCGGGCGTCCCCTCCACCAGCACACGCCCTTCCTGCAGCACCGTGATCCGCTCCACCAGTTCGAAAAGGGCGTCCATATCGTGATCGATCACGATCATGGTGCGGCCCTGGCCGACCGACTTCAACAACTTGACGGTCTCGACGCGTTCCTGCGGGCTCATGCCGGCCAACGGCTCGTCGAGCAGCAAC
Source organism: Hyphomicrobiales bacterium (assembly GCA_038244925.1). GTDB lineage: Bacteria > Pseudomonadota > Alphaproteobacteria > Rhizobiales > Xanthobacteraceae > Bradyrhizobium. The sequence goes on from JBBRSX010000084.1 coordinate 19,790, forward strand.
AGGCTTGGCGACGTAGCGAGTGCAAGGCCGATCTCGAGCCGCCGCTTTTCGCCATAGGCCAGATCCGAAACCCTGGTATCGGGACGGCCCGCCAGCCGGACCAGTTGCATTGTCTGCTCGACCTGCTCGCGCAGCCCCGGAATCGAGTCCGGGTCGCGAAACAGGTCAAGCTTGAACTTGCCGCGCAGGTCAGCCAGCACCGCAACCGTCAGGTTTTGGCGTACGGTGAGTTGAGTGAAGAGCTGGTTGACCTGGTAGCTCTTGGTCAGGCCGAGCTGGCAGGCGTCGGTGACGCTCTTGCCGGTGATGTCGCGCCCCTCGAACAGGATGGTCCCGGCCGTCGGTCGCACTTCGCAGGTCAGCATCTTGAAGAAGGTGGATTTGCCGGCGCCGTTCGGCCCGATCACGCCGCGCAGTTCGCCGTGATTAACGGTGAAGTCGATGTCACTATTGGCCAGCAATCCACCGTAGCGCTTGGTCAGTCCGCGGGCCTGCAGGATCGGGCCGCTGGCCCGGTCCCCTTCCCGCTTGTGCGGCGCCATCGGGGCAACGCTCCCGGTCGCCACGTCGAAGTCGGCCAGCGAGGCGGCGGCATCCTTCTCCGTTGATCGCTTGCCACCCGTCGCAAGCACGTAAAGATCCCTGAGGCCGCCGATGATGCCGCGCCGCAGGAAGGTGACCAGCAGCACGAACACCGTGCCGAGTACGAGTTTCCACGCCGCGCCGAGCCCGAGGGCGGATTGCAGGAAGTCCTGCAGAAACAGCCAGACTGCGGCCCCAAGCAACGGCCCGAACAACGTGCCGATGCCGCCGATCGCGGTCTGCATCACCAACTGGCCCGACGTTTCGAACAGGAAGGCGTCCGGCGGCATGAAGGCCTGCAACACGCCAAGCAGGCCGCCGGCAAAGCCAGCATAGGCTGCCGCGATCACGAAGGCCGTCAACTTGTAGCCGTGGACATTGTGTCCGACCGCCTGGGCGCGCAGCGGATTCTCGCGGATCGCGCTCAGGATCATGCCGACCGGAGAGCGCACCACGCGGAGCGCAATCACGATGCCGACGAAGTAGCAAACCGCGAGGAATTGATAGAGCGACCAGCCGGTCGTGAAGTGCAGGGTTGTGAAACCGAGATTGAAACTCGGTGTCGGCACGCCGGGCAAACCATTCTCGCCGCCGGTAAAGTCCGCCAGCGGATTGAACTCGACGAAATAGAACACCTCGGCGATCGCCACCGTGATCATGGCGAAATAGATGCCGGTGCGCCGCAGCGCGATCAGGCCGACGAGATAGCCGACCACCGCGGCCGCGATCATGCCGATGATCAGCGCCAGGAACACGTTCGGAAATCCGGCCCGCGTCAACAGATACGCCGCGACGAAGCCGCCGGTGCCGTAGAAGGCCGACTGGCCGAACGACAGCAGGCCGGTGTAGCCGAACAGGATATCGAAGCCGATTCCGAACAGGCCCCAGACCAGAATGCGATTGACGGTGTTGGGCGCGAAGCCGAGATACGGAAGGATGAACGGCGCCGCGATCAATCCGGCGGCCGTCAACAACTCGATGAGATAGCGACGTTGCGTACGCATCAGCAGGCCACCGTCATTCGCGACCCCGGGTGCCGAGCAGCCCATAGGGCCGCAGCACCAGGACAAGCGTCATCGCCGCGAACAACATCACGTAGGCATAGCCGGGATTGAACATCGAGGTGATGCTGATGATTTCGCCGGCGATCAGGCCGCCGAGAATGGCGCCCGGAAACGACCCGACGCCGCCGATCACCACCACCACAAAGGTCTGTACCAGGATGTCGTCGCCGATCCCCGGCGTCAGCGACACCACCGGCGCATTGACGATTCCGGCGAAGCCCGCCGCCATGGCGCCGATGCCGAATACGATCATGAAGACCCTGTAGACGTTGATGCCGAGGGCATCGACCATGGTCGAGTCCTCGATCCCGGCCCGCACGATCAACCCGATCCGCGTGCGGTAGAGCACGATGAACAGGGCGCCCAGCGCGACGGCGATGATGCCCACGACCGCGAGCCGGTAGGTCGGATAGAACATGAACCCCAGCGAAGTGATCCCGGCAAACAGCGGCGGCGGCGGCACGATCTGCGATTGGCTGCCGAACACCAGGCGCACAAATTCGACGAAGACGATGCCGAGGCCGAACGTCACCAGCAACTGGTCCTCATGCGGCCGGTCGTAAAAATGGCGGATGATGAGCCGCTCCATCCCGATGCCGACCAGCGCCACGAACAGCGAGCCGGCAATCACGGCAAGGACGAACGAGTCGGTGTAGCCGAAGGCAACATAGCCGGCGTAACCGCCCAGCATGAACATGGCGCCGTGCGCGAGGTTCAACACCCCGAGCGTTCCGTAGATGATCGTCAGCCCCGACGAAATCAACGCCAGCAGCGCGCCTAGCGCCAGCCCGTTGAACACCTGCGATACGAAATTTGCCCAATTGACCATGTCTGTCCGGCGCGCGAAATCCGCGGCTTCAGGAAATCTGCGAGAACCTTAAATTTACAAGAACCTCGGAGCGCAGACGCCGCGGGCGGAAGTCATCCGCCCGCGGCGTCTGGTGCTGTCGGTTTCAGGTGTATTCGCCGAGCTTGCAGCCGAACGCGTCGGGCTTCTGCATCAGGTCCTTGCCGGGCACGACTTCGACAATGTCGTAGTAGTCTTCCTTCCCCTTCATGTCCTTCTGCTGCTTGCCCTTGACGATGATCACCGGGCGAATGCACTGGTGATCTTCCTTGCGGTACTGCACATCGCCGACGAGCGACGGGATCACCGTCTCCTTCTCGTAGGCCTTGATGACGTCGGGCGGGAAGAAGCTTCCGGCTTCCTCGACCATGCGCGCCCAGTGCAGGAAGCTGACATAGGCGTTCTCCGCACCCCATTCCGGCTTGTAGCCGTACTTCTTCTCGAAGGCTGCGTTGAACATCTTGGCCAGCGGGAATTTGTCTTCCAGCGTCCACCAGTAATCGGTGGCGGCGTAGACGCCCTGCATCAGCCCGCCGGTCTCCCGCGCCAGGAACGGCACCTGATAGGGAACGACGAGCTTCATCTTGTCGAGCACGCCGAACTGCTTCGCCTGCTGGATCGACAGCACGGCGTCATGCCCCCAATTGACGTTGACAAGGATTTCAGCGCCGGAATTGACGACGTTGAGCAGATAGGACGAGAAGTCGGGCGCCCCGAGCGGCGACACCTGGTTGGTCACGGTGGTCCAGCCGGCGGCGGCGGTATTGTCCTGCATCGATTTGGTGACGGTGTGCCCATAGGTGTAGTCGGGCGTCATGTAGGCCACTTTCTTGTTCTTGCCGAACTCCTTGATAAGAACCGGCGCAATGGCCGCCGCGGCGGTCTGGCCGAAGAAATTCTGGCGCACGCCGTAACGTACGCAGTCCTTTCCGGTGGTGTCGTTCGAACCGGAGATGCCGCAGACGAAGAGCACCTTTTCGCGCTGGGCCAGCTTGTTCAGCGCCACCGCAACCGCGCTCGAAGTTCCGCCGGTGATCATCACCGCCTTGTTCTCGGAGATTAAGCGCTGTTGCGCCTGCACGGCCTCGTTCGGCTTGGCGGCGGAATCGGCGATCCCGAGCTTCAACTGCTTGCCCAGCACGCCCTTCTTCGACTTTGGCGATATCTTGGTGACCAGTTCGTTGCCTTCATTGATGTGCTCGACCGCTAGCTGGTAGCCCTTGAGTTCGTCCTCCCCCTGCACCGCATAGGTTCCGGTCCGCGGCACCGAGACGCCGATAAACACCGTGTCGCCCTGCGAACCGGCGGGCCAGGTGCCGATGGGTTCCTGGCCGACGGCGGCCGCAGGCCGGATCAGGCCGCCGGACAGCATGGTTCCACCGATCAGACCGGCGCCGCCCTGCAACAGCGCGCGGCGGGAAACCGCGGAGCGCATACCGTGCTCGAACAATCTCTTGGCCATCATTCATCCTCCCGGGAAACGTTTTGTTGTCTGCAATGGAGCCAGCCGCCACCCAGTCGCCGGGCGGCACTGCTATTGGCCGGAGAGTTTCATTCAACGCCATTCCCAGCAATGTGACTTTGGTTGAATGAAACTGCGATAATATATCGCATCACGATATGTTTGATTTTTGCTCTGCAGCATTCCTGCCGAATTTCAATCCATGACCCAGCCATTCCCGGGAATGCGTCACCGCATTCCGGGTGCGCAGCGAGCCGACATGGAAGCCGCGCCCAAGACTGCGGCTCCGAGAGCCGGTTTAACGGCGATAAGATCGGGTTGAATTGGTATCTCGATAATATATCGTATTACGATATGTTTATGTTGTTGCCTGCACCATCTATTCGGATTTGCGTGTTGGCACACGTCCTTTCCGGCATCGACGCTGCGGGTGCGGACTACGATCGTCCTCAGGAGGAGAGACCGAATGGCAGCGACGCGTAACAACAGGACAGCGATCAGCCGTGCCCGGCATTCCGCCCCGGACAATGAATGGCGCCAGATCCCGCTCCGCCTCGGCCTCGTGACCAATGTCGCCGCGGCAAATTCGCAGGACGTTCCGGCCAGTCAAACGATATCGCCGGCACTCGGCGTTCGCGCCGAAAATGTTCTCAAGATGCTGGCCCCCGAGCTGACCGGCGAACAGCCTCCGCACGGCAGATGGACGCCGTCCGATCTGCTGCTGGAAAGGCTGACCTACCGGCATCTGCTGACCGCGCGAAATTGCGGCCCCCGCACCACAGCGGAAATCGTCAGATGGGCGGAAGCGCGTGGAACAATTCTCCGGCCCCCATTTCATATCGGGACTTCGCTCTCCGCCCTGTGGCAGCACACCGTTACGAAGTTTTCGGCCGGCGAGATTTCGACGACCGAAGTCGCGGAAGCCCTGGAATACTCGACACGGCGCCGCAACACTCGAATTCCTGTGGAGCTCCAGAAGATCCTGCTGCAATTGATCCGTCAGGCGAGTGGGTAGCCTTTAGTTTCGCAGGCCATCTGGGTATCGTTCGCACCCGCTCAAGCACACCGGACAAATCGGCAGACAGACCTTTCGTCCATGTCGCGGTTTCCCCGCCCGTTTCAGGATGCATTGAGCGAGTAAATGAGGGCGACTGGAATGGTGCGGCCGAAGCAGAAACCACAGAAGCGGCAAAAGGCTGCGGCTGCAAAGCCGGCCAAGGGAATGCCCCGCCGCGCCGTCAGTTACGAAGCCCTTGCGCAGTTTCGTTACCGGTTGAGGCTCTTCCTCGCCTTTTCGGATACCAACGCCAAGAAAGCTGGCCTGACCTCGCAGCAATACCAGGCGCTACTCGCCATCAAGGGATTCGCTCAGGAGCGACCGATGTTCGTTGGTGAGTTGGCCCACTACCTGCTCATCAAGCATCACACCGCGGTGGAGCTCGTGGACCGGATGGTAAAACTAAAACTTTTGCGCCGCACGACCGATGCGGTCGACAACCGGCGCGTACTGGTAACGCTCACGAAAAGAGGCCAACTGCGTTTGCAGAAGGTCGCGGCCACTAACTTCAAGCACCTCGGTTCTTCAAGCCGCATGCTGCATAAAATATCAAAACTATTAGGAAGTGTTTGAACGAGGATCGCGGCTGCGGCGCTGAGGCGCATCCGTTTGCAGGCACATCGCATCTGGTGCGAATTGATTCTGCGAGTGCTGGCGAACATCGGAGCGCAATGCGCCGGCCGGGAAGGTCAAAGCAACAAGGTTGAGTGGCGCGCCACGGCCGATGAAGATGGGCAATATTGTTTCGCCGTGGCGCTATGAAGCAGTAGCCTAACACACCTCAGAAGACGAGAATACGCGACTGCCTGCGATTTGGCACTGCGCCCGCAAGGGGACATTTTCTGACCTAGCAGTGGTCTTTATGCCCTCAATGGACAGGGTGCCGACCCATGCTGAGAATCGATGCAATGACTCTGTTCTTGGGGGTGGTCCGAAGTTCCGCCGATCTACTTTGTCACCACATGCCGAGTTGGGGGCACGGCGGTAGGTGCCATTGGCGATATCGAGAATGTCAACCAGGTGTTCCAGCCGGACGGCCTGTTTGCCGCGTCAAATTCACCGTACGCTTTCAGATTTAGATAGCCCTGCAAATCTCCGACAGGGAATAAATATCCGAACTGCGGTCCGACGCCGACGACGCGTGACCGGAATCCGCCCAGGATCGGGCTTTGGCCAAAATCGTCCGTGACCTGTTGAAAATAGTATCCGACCAGCCCGACGAAAACCTGCTTTGAGAGAAACTGCGACGCG
>JBBRSX010000085.1:0-25767 GCA_038244925.1 Hyphomicrobiales bacterium
CCCGCATGCACCTGTTGGACCGCACGAATTCGGATCTGCTCCAGCGTCCCGTGATCGAGCTTGCGTGCATCGAGTTTCGCCATCCCATAAGAATAGCAAATCACATAGCAAATGTGAAGATACTTATGAACTGATTAGTATGAGCGCTGGGGCTGGCCCGCCACCATCATCTTCGCACCCGACGGCACCGAAATCGTCAAACTGCGCGGCTATTACTCGCCGCAGTTCTTCAATCCGATTCTCACCGCCACCATCGAAGACCCCTCGCCCGTGGTCTATCCCGACGCCGGCGGCACCGAGCGCGAACGTACGCTGGCCACTGGTTTGACGGAAGGGCAGCGCAACGAGATCCTCGGTTTCATCGATTCTGCGTGGGACGAGCAAAACGGCGGCTGGAGCAAATCCAAATTCGTCGACGGGCCGATGCTGGTATGGGCGCTGCAACGCGCCCGCCAGGGCGACGCGAACAACGAAGCGCGGATCAAACGCGCGCTGACCTTGATGGCCTCGACCATGGTCGACAAGGCGACCGGTGCGATGAACCAGGTCAACCTCAAGCCGGACTGGTCGGAGCCGGCGCGCGAGTTTCCGATGTTCGCGCAGGAGGCCGGAATTACGGCCTTCGCGCGGGCCTGGAGCATGTTCAGCGATCCCGCCTACCGGCAGGCCGCCGATCGCATCTATGGCTTCCTCAAAAATACCATGGCCGCCCCCGGCGGCGGCTTCTATGCGTCGTTTGGCATGAGCGAGGGCGAGCCCGGCGTCGACCGCCGGCAGTATGCGCGCGAGACCGCGCAGGCGATCTCAGGGCTACTCGCCTATTACGACGCCACCGGTGTCACCGAAGCGCGCGATCTCGCGGTCATTGGCGCACGCTGGGTGCTGGCCAACCGCGCCATGCAAGGCGGTGGCTTCCGCCACGCCGAACAAGACAAGGGCGGGCCGTATCTCGCCGACAACGTCGAGATGGCGAAGGCGCTGCTGGCGCTGCATCGTTCCACCGGCGCCCGCGAGTGGCTGATCCAGGCGCAAGCCACCTCCGACTTCATCGCCAAGACCTTTATCGATCCCGCCACCGGCGGCTTCGTGGCTTCGGCCTCTCTCGAGGCCAAGCAGATCACAAAGCCGATCAAACAGCGCGAGGACAATGTCACGGCGGTGCGGACCTTCAGCCTGCTGTCGTCCTATACCGGCGAGGCTAAATACCGCGAGATCGCCGAGGCCGGCATGGGATACCTGACCTCGCCGCCGATCCTCGACGCCTTCGGTTTCCTGCCGGATGTATTGCTGGCCGAGGACGAACTGCGCAACGAGCCCGTTCACATCACCATCGTCGGCGCCAAAGACGATCCGCGTTCGGCCGCGCTGTTCAAGGCGGCGCTCGCCTATCCGCTCGCGAGCAAGCGCGCGGAGTGGTGGGACAAGCGTGAAGGCAAGCTCGCCAATATCGACGTCGACTATCCGGATTTTCCCGACGGGCCTGCGGCGTTCGCCTGCACCTCGACGTTCTGTTCGTATCCGGTGACGGATCCTGCCGCGATCCCGGCGCAGCTCGCTAGCCTCAAGCGGGCGCGCAAACCTTAGAGCCTGATCGGTTCTGATGGCATTAGAACCGGACTGTAGCTTTTTGTTTTGACGCGTTTTCTTCACGCGAACCGGTGCCCGCTTGGCTGCAAAACGCGTTAGGCCGGTATCGTAAACCCCAGCGACTGTTCCCAGAAAACTCCTTGCCGCGCGCACAAACCGGCTGCGCGCGGGACAAATTGCCGCCGTATTGCTGGTCGATTTTGGGACTGTCGATATTCGCTGAGTGGGGACTCATCAGAGCGAATACTCGTCGCGGGGCGTTCCGAGTAAAAATCATTGGCCGTTGCGTGCGCGTGTTTCGCGCGACGATGAGCCATGCCCAGGTCTAGGGAGTTGGACATGAAGGAAGCCACCAAAAGGGCAGCCTCGGAAGCGCTCGCGCAGACGCTGGCGGTGACGGCAATACTCGTCATCGCCAGCGTTGTCTTCTGGCGATGAAAACGTCAATGCGAGTGTAAAGCAACGAAGCAATCCAGACCTTACTAGTTTCGCGTAGCTCTGGATCGCTTCGTTGCCTCGCAGGTCCCTACTTCGCTTTCGCGAAGTATGGCACCAACTTTCCCGCAAATGGCTGGTATCGGGCGGTGACCGTGTCGCCGATGGCGAGATCGTTGTCGCCATGGGCCATCATGCGAAAGCTTTCGACGGTGTCGACCAGCAGGATGTTGTACGGCACATGCGCGCGGGTTTCCGGCGTCGCGGCGCGGCAGACCAGCGACGTCGCATAGACCGTCCCTGCCCCGCTGGCGCGGTGCTCCTTCAAGTCTTGCGCGCCGCAGGCGGCGCAGAAGCTGCGGTGGAAATATTGCGGTTTGCCGCAGGCTCCGCAGGATTGATAGACGATGGCTTCTGCGCCTTTCGTCCAGTCGGCCAATCGCTCGCTCATCGCACCCGCTCCAGGAACATGCTGACATGCGACGACAGCACGCCGCCGTCGCCGTGCAACAGCGCGATCGAGGCGTCGCGCACCTGCCGGTTACCGGCGCGACCCGTCATCTGCAAATGGGTTTCGACCAGATGCGCCATCGCGCCGCCGACACCGCAATGGCCGTAGCTCAAAAGCCCACCATGGGTGTTGAGCGGCATCGCGCCGTCGCGGCCGAAATGGCCCGAGCGCACCATTGCTGCCGCCTCGCCGCGCCTGGCCAGACCGAGGTCTTCCAGCAGCATCGCCAGCGTGATGGTAAAGCTGTCGTAGACCGCGGCGTAGCGCACGTCCGAGATCGCAAGGTCAGAGGCCGCCTTGGCTTTGGCAATCGCGATCTCCGCGCCGAGCTCGCTCAACGCGGGCGCTGCCGTGACATGCTGGTGCGTATGCGCCTGCGCGGCGCCGCGCACGCGAATACCGGCCTCGCCAGTGCGCTCGCGGCTGATCACGAACGCGGCGCCACCATCCGACACCGGGCAGCAATCCAGCAGTTTGAGCGGCATCGCCACCGGCTTCGAGGCCATCACATCGGCAACCGTGATCGCGTCGTGAAATTGCGCACCCGGATGGGTCAGCGCATTCGCGCGCATCAGCACCGCGAATTCGGCAAGGTCCTCTTGCGTCACGCCGTATTCGTGCATGTAGCGCGACGCGACGAGACCGTAGTAAGCGGGGATCGTCGGCCCCAGCGTCACCTCGTAATCGGGGTGGCCGACCTGCGCCAGCGCATGGATCGAAGCGTCGCGGCTCTGGCCGGTCAGGCGGTTCTCGCCGCCGACCACCAACACGTGTTTTACCACGCCGGCATCGACTAGATGATGCGCCAGCATGGTCATCGCGAGCCCGGTGGCTCCGCCGACCTGCACCGCGTGAGCATAGGACGACTGGATGCCAAAGTGCTCGGCGAACACGGTCGCCAGCATGATGTGCGGCGACACCGTCGAATAGCCGCACAGAATGCCGTCGATCTCCGCGCGCTTCAGCCCGGCATCGGCAATGGCCAGTTCCGCCGCCTTGCTCATCAGATCGAGCGAGGACGAGCCTTCGTGCTTGCCGTAGGACGTCAGCCCGACGCCGGTGATGAAGCTCATGCTGGCAATACTCCCACCACGCGGTCATTCCGGGATGCGCCGTCAGGCGCAGGCCCGGAATCCATACTCATGATCGTGGTTATGGATTCCGGGCTCGCGACTTCGTCGCGCCCCGGAATGACGAGATCAAAACGGTCTGCTTCAATGTACCCCATCCTCAATACGACTTCGGCATACCCAGCACCCTCTCGGCGATAAAGCTGAGAATGAGCTGCGGGCTGATCGGGGCGATGCGCGGGATCAGGGATTCGCGCAGGTAACGCTCGACGTGATATTCCTTGGCGTAACCAAAACCGCCATGGGTCATCACCGCCTGCTCGCAGGCCTGGAAGCCGGCTTCGGCGGCGAGATATTTGGCGGCGTTGGCGGCCGGCCCGCAGGGCATGCCCTGGTCGTATTGCCAGCCGGCCGACAGCACCATGAGCCAGGCAGCTTCGAGCTCCATCCAGTTCTTCGCCAGCGGATGCTGGATGCCCTGGTTCATGCCGATCGGGCGATTGAACACGATCCGGTTCTTCGCATAAGCGGAGGCGCGCGACAGCGCGATCTGGCCAAGACCGACCGCTTCGGCCGCGATCAGGATCCGTTCCGGATTCATGCCGTGCAGAATGTATTCGAAGCCACGGCCTTCTTCGCCAATGCGGTCCTCGACCGGGATCTCAAAATTCTCGAAGAACAGTTCGTTGGAATCGACGGGCTTGCGGCCCATCTTCTCGATCTCGTGCACGGTGACGCGCTTCTTGTCGAAATCGGTATAGAACAGGCTCAGTCCCTGCGTCGGCTTCTTCGCCTCTTCCAGCGGTGTGGTGCGCGCCAGCAGCAAAATCTTGTTGGCGACCTGGGCGGTTGAAATCCACACCTTCTGGCCGTTGACGATGTATTTGTCGCCCTTGCGCACGGCGCGGGTCTTCAACTGCGTGGTGTTGAGCCCGGTATTGGGCTCGGTGACCGCAAAGCAGGACTTGTCGCGGCCGTCGATGATCGGCGGCAGCATCCGCGTGCACTGCTCCTTGGTGCCGAACACGACCACCGGATTGAGCCCGAACACGTTCATGTGCACGGCTGACGCGCCCGACATGCCGGCGCCGGACTTCGCGATCGTGTGCATCATGATCGCGGCGTCAGTGATCCCGAGCCCTGAGCCGCCGTATTCTTCGGGAATGCAGATGCCGAGCCAGCCGGCGTCGGCCAGCGCGCGGTGGAAATCGGCGGGATAGCCCCCCTCCTTGTCCTTTTTCAGCCAATAGGCGTCGTCGAAGCGCGAGCAGATTTTGCCGACCGCATCGCGGATCGATTCCTGGTTGGCGGAGAGTGCGAAATCCATCTGTCTTGTCCTATGTGTTTGGTATCGCCTTGGTGACGCCGTCGCGCACCAGGGCCGTGATCTCGTCGGCGGTGAAACCCGCCTCGCGCAGGATTTCCGCGCTGTGCTCGCTGTGGCGTGGCGCCAGCCGTTTTGTCTCGACCGGTGTTTCCGAGAATTGCGCCGAGACCTTCATGTTGCGGATACGTCCCTCGGTCGGATGATCGATGACGGGGAAGAAATCGGTCGCGACGATGTGCGGGTCCTGCAGCAGGCTATCGAGGTCGTGCATCGGCATGACAGGCACGTCGGCCTTCTCGAGAATGTCGGTCCATTCGGCGGTGGTCTTGGTTTCCAGGATGCGCGCGAGTTCGGCGTAGACCGTATCGATATTGACGGCCCGGCCGGCAAAGGTCGCGAACTTCGGATTGACGCGCAGGTCGTCGCGCCCAGTTGCATCGAAGAAATTCTGCCACTGCTTGTCGTTGTAGACGATGACGCAGATGTAGCCGTCGGAGGTCTTGTAGGGCCGCCGGTCCGGCGACAGATGCCGCGCATAGCCGCCCTTGTCGAGCGGCGGCTCGTAGGTCAGCCCGCCCATGTGGTCGCCCATGACGAAGCCGGCCATGGTTTCGAACATGGGTATATCGACGCGCTGGCCGCGTCCGGTGCGGTCACGATCGACCAGGCTGGCGCAGATCGCGCCGACCGCCGTGAGGCCGACGATGCGGTCGACCAGCGCATTCGGCACATAGCGCGGCACGCCATCGGAGGTCTGTGCCATCAGCGCCGGCAGCGCCGTGGCGCCCTGAATCAGGTCGTCATAAGCGGGCTTTGCGGCATAGGGTCCGTCCTGGCCGAAGCCGAACACGCCGGCATAGATCAGCCGCGGGTTGATTTTCGACACCACGTCGTAGCCAAGTTGCAGCCGCGCCATTGCCTGCGGGCGTACATTGTAGACCAGCACGTCGGCGGTCTTGATCAGCCGCAGCACGGCGTCGCGCCCGGCCGGCTTCTTCAGATCGAGGCAGATCGAACGCTTGCTGCGGTTGGTGTTGAGGAACACCGGTCCCATGCCGGGATGGCGGGTCGGCCCGATCTGCCGGGTCACATCGCCATCGAGCGATTCCACCTTGATGACGTCGGCGCCGTAATCGCCGAGCATCTGGGTGGCATAGGGCCCCATCAGCACGGTCGTCATGTCGATGACCTTGATGCCCTTTAGCGGTCCCATGGTCCACGTCGCTCCCGGATGTTGTCGTTCCGGTCTAGTAACGGCAGGGAATTGAGAAGATCAAGGGCGCCAGGGGTATGGGCGTATGCGTTGCTTGTCGTCCCGGCCCCCGTGCGCAATTGCGCACTAGGCCGGGACGACAACACAACTCTACTTCTTCAACCGTGCATCCCGCTCTTTGGTCAACCGTTCCAGCTCTTCATTCTGCTGGCTGAGGCGATCGGCGACGCGCTCTTCGCTGCGTTCGCCCGAAGCGCCGGCGGCCTGTTCGACCAACTGCCGGATGTTGTCCTGAAGAATCGCAATCCGGTCGTTGAGTTCCGGCAGTGACAGCGAACTCTCGTTACTCATGATACATTCTCCAGGAGATCGCCGGCCGCAGGGTTACGGTGGACAGGCTGCAAACGCACCTGCCCACCCCTTCGTTCCGCCACTTACTTCGCGGGCTCCAGAATGGAGACGTAATTTGCCACCGCGGCGCCGCCCATGTTGAAGATGCCGGCAAGTCTGGCGTTCGGGAGCTGCATGCCCTCGGGCGCCTGACCGACCAACTGCATCGCGCTCATCACGTGCATGGAGACGCCGGTGGCGCCGATCGGATGGCCCTTGGACTTCAAGCCGCCGGACGGATTGATCGGCAGCTTGCCGTCCTTCTGGGTCCAGCCTTCCTTGATGGCGCGGGCGCCCTGTCCGCGCGGCGTCAGGCCCATCGCTTCATATTCGATCAGTTCGGCGACGGTGAAGCAGTCATGGGTTTCGACGAACGACAGATCGGACAGCGTCACGCCGGCCTGCGCCAGTGCGCGCTGCCAGGCCACCGTGCAACCCTCGAACTGCAGGATGTCGCGCTTCGACATCGGCAGGAAATCCTGCGCATGGGCGGTGGCGCGGATGTTCACCGCCTTGCCCATCGTCTTGGCGGTCTCGCTGTCGGTCAGCACCAGCGCTGCGGCGCCATCCGACACCAGCGAGCAATCGGTCCGCTTCAAGGGACCGGCGACGAACGGGTTCTTCTCGCTTTCGGCGCGGCAGAACTCGAAGCCGAAATCCTTGCGCATCTGCGCATAGGGATTGGCGACGCCGTTCTTGTGGTTCTTGGCCGCGATCATCGCCAGCGCATCGGACTGGTCGCCGTACTTCTGGAAATAGCTCTGCGCGATCTTGCCGAACACGCCGGCAAAGCCGCCGACGGTGTCGCCGTCTTCAGGCAGATAAGACGCCTTCAGCAGGTTGCGGCCGATCTCGGCCGCCGGCGTCCGCGTCATCTGTTCGACGCCGACCACCAGCACGATCTTGGCAGCACCCGCGGAAATCGCCCGGATACCCTGATGCACGGCGGCGGAGCCGGTGGCGCAGGCGTTCTCGACGCGCGTGGCCGGCTTGAAGCGCAACTTCGGGTCGGCCTGCAGCACCAGCGAAGCGGTAAAATCCTGCGGCGAGAAGCCGGCGTTGAAATGCCCGAGCACGATTTCGTCGACGTCGCCGGCGGAAATGCCGGCATCCGCCAGCGCCTCGGTCGCCACCTTGACCACGAGGCTCTCGACGGTTTCCGCGTCGAACTTGCCAAATGGCGTGTGCGCCCACCCCACGATGCTGGCCGTCATGGTCGTTCTCCCTGATCTGGTTTCGGACGGCTTTGTAACCTATCGGCCAACAGACTTCACGCCGGTTTCAGCAATTTCATCGCCCGCGCACACATGGCTGAAATGCCGGCCCAGTTGCCGGAGCGGATGTCAGCCGGCGGGCAAAGCCAGGAGCCCCCGACCGCCAGCACGTTCGGCTCGGCCAGCCAGGATGCCGCATTGGCCTCGCCGATGCCCCCGGTCGGGCACACCCTTATGTTCGGAAACGGCCCCGCCAGCGCCCGCAGTGCCTTGATACCGCCGGACTGCTCGGCCGGGAAGAATTTTACGATGTCGAGGCCATGCGCCAGCGCCTGCATCAGCTCCGAGGCGGTCGCGATCCCCGGTGCGAACGGCAGGTCCCCCTCGGCGGCGGCTTTCAACAGCTCGGGCGTGCCGCCGGGGCTGATGCCGAACTTGGCGCCGAGCGCCCTGACCCGCGCGAGGTCATCTGCGTTCAGGATGGTGCCGATACCGACAATAGCGTCCGGCACCTCCGCGATCATCGCTTTGGCGGCCTCGATCGCGACCGGGGTACGCAGCGTGACTTCAAGGACGCGCACGCCGCCCGCGACCAGCGCCTTGGCCAGCGGCACCGCGTCTTCCAACCGCTCGATGGTGAGCACGGGGATCACGGTGGCTGCCTTGAACAGTTCGGCGAGCTTTTGCTGACGTGACGCTGCGGTCATGGATGAGCCTTGCGAGAGGTCGTGGAAATCATATCAGGCGGCATCGCCGCCCGCGGGATGATGGCGCCGGGATGACATACCACAACGCCGGCCAGACGATGCCCGGCACGTGCGGCGTTTAGCGGATCAGCGCCGGCCAGCCGCGCAGCGACATAGGCCGCGGCAAAACTGTCACCGGCGGCTGTGGTATCGACCACGGGAGATTTTACGGGCTCAGCTCTCGTCTGATGCGAAACGCCGTCGAGACGCAGGATGCTCGCGGGTTCGGAAAGCTTCAGCACCACCTCCCCGCCCGGAATACGCGCCAGCAGCGCGTCGTTGCTTTCGCCGGGATAGAGCGGCAGCATATCCTCCGTCGAGGCCAGCACGATATCGGACGCTTCAAAGGCCTGCTGAAACACCGCGCGCGCGATGTCGAGGTCGGGCCAGCCGCGAGCCCGGAAATTGGTGTCGAAGGCAAACCGCGCGCCGCGCGCACGCGCAGCCTTCAGCGCGGCGAACAGCCGCGCACGTCCGTTCTCGTCATACAGCGACAGCGTGATCGCCGAGAGATAAACGACCTCATAGCTCACCAGCGAATTCAGAATGTCATCCGTTTCGGGCAAACCCATCAGGCTGCGCGCGGCGGCGCTGTCGCGCCAGTGAAAGAACCGGCGCTCGCCTTTGGCGTCAGTCTCGATCAGGTAAAGTCCGGGCAGCTTGCCGCGCAGGCGCAATACGCGCCTGGTGCCGACGCCCTCCGCTGCCCAGCCGGCGATCATTTCGTCGCTGAGACTGTCGTCGCCGAGTGCTGTGATGTAATCGACGCCGCACCCAAGACGCGAGAGATAGACGGCGGTATTCAGCGTGTCACCGCCATAGCCGCGCGAAAACAGGCCGCCCTCAATACCTTGGCCGGCCTGCTTCAGCTCGATCATGCATTCGCCGATGCAGGCTACTTTGGTCATGACCGCACCGGCGCCAATGGCTGCAAAATCACGTCAGGCCGCGAACTTGCCGCCGAGCTCATCCTCGATGTGAATCCGGATGATGTCGTCGAAGGTCTTTTCGGCGGTGGTGAAGCCGAGCTTGAGCGCGCGGTCAGCGACGAAATCGCGCGGCCAGCCGCTGACGATGCTGATGATGGTCGGATCCGGCACCCGCTTGATACGCGCGGTGACGTTCTTGCCGGCAACGCGGTCGAGCGCCGCGATCTGTTCGCCGACAGTCGCCGAAAGTCCGGGCATGCTGAGATTGCGCCGCGCGCCCATCGCGTTGAGGTCCATGGTGCCGGCGTGAACCAGAAAACCGACCGCCGATTTCGGCGAGGCGTGCCAGTGCCGCACGTCGTCGGAGACCGGCAGCACCGCCTCCTCGCCCGCCAGCGGTTCGCGCATGATGTTGGAGAAGAAGCCGGAGGCCGCCTTGTTCGGCTTGCCCGGCCGCACGCAGATCGTCGGCAGGCGGATGCTGATGCCGTCGAGCAGCCCCTTGCGCGTGTAGTCGTTGATCAGCAGTTCGCAGATCGACTTCTGGGTGCCGTAGCTCGTGAGTGGGGTATGGAAGAATTCGTCGCCGATCTTTTCCGGGAACGGCGCGCCGAACACCGCGATCGAGGACGTGAACACCAGCCGCGGCTTGTAGCCGCCGCCGACGGCGCGGATCGCGTCGATCAGGTAGCGCGTGCCGTCGAGATTGATGCGATAACCCTTGTCGAATTCAGCCTCCGCCTCGCCCGAGACGATCGCGGCAAGATGGAAGATCACCTCCGGCCGGTGGGCAATCAACGGCGCCGCAGCACCCGCGTCAGCCAAATCGGAGGCGACGACCGTGATCGGGATCGACGCATCGGCGGGCCTGGTCGGCGCCACCACGTCCTGCAGGGTCATGCGGGTGATGTCGTGGGTGCCGAGGCGGCCGTCGCGCAGCAGCCGTTCGGTCAGTTTGCGGCCGACCATGCCGGCGGCGCCCAAAATCAGAATATGCAAGACCCGTCTCCTTTTTGAACGCTTTTATCAGACGTGGGCCTTCGCGCTCACTCCTTCACGGCTCCCGTCATCGCCGACACATAATGCTCAACGAAGAAGGCGTAAAGGATAACCAGCGGCAGCGAGCCGGCCAGCGCACCCGCCATCAGCGAACCCCAGCGATAGACGTCGCCGTCGACGAATTCGTTGACGATCGCGACCGGCACCGTCTTGTTGCTGGTCGATTGCAGGAAGGTCAGCGCGTAAATGAACTCGTTCCAGCACAGCGTGAAGCAGAAGATGAAGGCCGAGATCAGGCCCGGGATCGCCAGCGGCAGCACGATCTTGGTCAGGATTTGCCAGCGGCTGGCGCCGTCGATCAGCGCGCATTCCTCCAGCTCGAACGGAATCGTCTTGAAGTAACCCATCAAGAGCCAGGTCGAGAACGGGATCAGGATGGTCGGATAGGTCAGGATCAGCGCCATCGGGGAGTCGAACAGGCCGTACTGGAACACGACGGTGGCGAGCGGGATGAACAGGATCGACGGCGGCACCAGATAGGCCATGAAGATCAGCCCGCCGACGAGGTTGGCGCCCTTGTAGCGCAGCCGGACGATGGCATAGGCGGCCAGTACGCTGGCGACGATCGACAGGATGGTGGCGCAGACCGCGACATACATCGTGTTCCACAGCCAGTGCGGATAGTAGCTCTCGAACAGGAGCTTGTGGATGTGCTTGAAAGTCGGATTCCAGGTCCAGAACGGATTGTATGTTTCGAGGTCGATCAGTTGCTCGTCCGGTTTGATCGCCGTCAGCGCCATCCAGTAGAACGGGAACAGCAGGACGATGACGATGATCGACAGCGGCAGGTAAAGCGTCACGAGGCGCCGCGGCACCGACTGCAGATAGCTCATGCCCTCGCTGTTATCGACGCGTGCCGGCGTCGACAGGACGGCCTTGAGATCGACCGGTTTTTCGGTCGCGGGGAGATCAGTCATTGTTTTCACCCTGCTGCCACTTCCTGCGCTGCAAACCGAACCACGACACCATGATCGCGGCCAGCAGGAACGGGATCATCGCACTCGAAATCGCGGCGCCCTCGCCCAGTTGACCCGCGATGATCGCGCGCTGGTACGACAGGGTCGCCATCAGATGCGTTGCGTTGACCGGGCCGCCCCGCGTCATCGCCCAGATCAACTGGAAGTCGGTGAAGGTGAACAGCACCGAGAACGTCATCACGACCGCGATGATCGGGGTGAGCAGCGGATAGGTGATGTGGCGGAACAGCTGCCAGCGGGTCGCGCCGTCGAGCGTTGCGGCCTCATACAGTGACGGCTGCACCGTCTGCAGGCCGGCCAGCAGCGTGATCGCGACAAAGGGAACACCGCGCCAGATGTTGGCGAAGATCACGCAGATCCGTGCCCAGGTCTGATCGCCGAGGAAGTTGATGTTGTGGTCGATCAGGCCCATGTGCTTCAGCGACCACGAGATGATCGAGAACTGCGAATCGAAAATCCACCAGAACGCCAGTGCCGACAGCACGGTTGGCACGATGAAGGGGATCAATACCATCGCCCGCAGCATCGCCTTGAACGGCATGTTCTCGTTCAGCAGCAGCGCGAGATAGAGGCCGATCGCGAATTTGATCGCGCTGGCGACGAAAGTGTAGAGCAGCGTGTTGAACACCGAGAGCCAGAAGATCGAATCGTCCCAAAGCCACTCGTAATTCTCGGTCCCGATGAATTGTCCGACGCGGCCGATTTTGGTGTCGGTGAAGGAAAGCCAGATCCCGAGACCCAGCGGATAGGCCAGGAAGAAGATCAGGAACCCCAGCGCCGGCACCATGAACCAGAAGCCGAGCCAGTTGCGATTATGCTTGATTTGATCCCATGTGGTCGCTTCGCGGATCTGCGACTTGGCGCGACTTGGCGCGATTGCAATGTCAGCCATGGGCGGTATCCCGATTGTAAAATGGACGAAGCGGACGGCGGGCAAGCCGCCGTCCGCTCCGGTCGTGTCAGCGATAAATACGCTTCAGTTGACGTTCGGCTTCTGCAACGGCGGTCTTTGCGTCTTTCGCGCCGGTGCAATAGTTGGCGAACATGTCGACGACGATGAAGTCGGCGATCGCACTTGCCGCCTTCTCGCCCGGTGTGCCGATACCCGAGGCCGGCAATGCGCGCTTGCTGGCCTGGCTGAACACCTGGTTCTTCGGATCCGCAGTCCATACCGGCGCCGAGTCATAGGCATTGAGCGTGTGGGTCAGATAGCCGCGCGCACCGGACAGCCACTTCTCGTAGTTTTCCTTCTCCAGCATGAAGGCGATGAAGGCCTTCGACGCGTTCGGATATTTGGTGAAGTTGAAGGCGAGAATCGGAACCGCGAGTTGCAGTTCGGTCGGCTTGCCGATCGGGCCCACCGGATAATAGGCATGATAGGTATCCTCGGCGAGGTCCTTCATCTTCGGATCGTCTTTTGCCGCGACATAGATCGAGATGCCGTTGGCGGTGCAATAGAGTTCACCGGCCAGGAACGCCTTGTTGTTCGAACCGTCGTTCCACGACGCGACGCCGGGAATGAAAGCATCGGAGAGTTGCTTGCAATATTCCAGCGCCTTCAACGTTTCCGGCGAATTGATGATGACCTTGTCATTCTTGTCGACCGTATAGGCGCCGTGCCCCCACAGGATCCAATGCAGCCAGCCATTGGCGTCGCCCGTGGCATGGCCAAGCGCGAAGCCGGCCGGGGTATTGTTGGCCTTGAGCGCCTTGCACATCGCCAGGAAGCCGGGAAAGTCCTTCGGAAACTCCTTGAAACCGGCCTTGTCGAGCGCTGATTTGCGGTAGGTCATGTAGCCGCCGATGGTGGCGACGGGGATGCCGAGCCACTTGTCGCCGAGCTTGACGGTTTTCTCCGCCGCATCGGTCCAGCCGCCGTACTTCTTGCCGAGGTAGTCGGCAACGTCATTCATCGGCAGCACTTTGGTCGGGAACAGCTGCGGCAGCGTGTGCAGGCCCCAGGCGAGATCGAGACCCGAGCCGGTATTGGCGGCAATCGACGCCTTCGGCTGCACGTCCTCGAAGGACTCCGAGAACACGTTCATCTGTGTGCCGGTCGCGGTCTGGAATGCCGCCACCATCGCATTGAACGCATCGTCTTCCGCCGGCACGAAGCGCTTCCAGCGCATCACCGTCAGCTTGGCGCCCGGCTCCGCTTTCCACGGCGCGGACTGCGCCCAGGCTTTTGCAAATTCGAGCAGTGCAGGTCCAGTCAGCGCGCCGGCCGCAGCCAGCGCGGTGCCACCCTGAAGCAGAGAGCGGCGAGTAAAGTCATGCATGGTCCATTCTCCCTTTGAATTATTTTTTGGTTATTGCTCAGCTATTCAGTCGCTTGCCCGTTGTTTCGTCGAACAAATGCGCGAGCGACGGGTCCGGCTTGAGCCGAACCTTGTCACCCGGACTGAATTGATGCCGCTCGCGGAACACGGCGACCACCTGCTCGCCACCGAGCTTGGCGAAGACCTGGGTTTCCGAACCGGTCGGCTCGACCACCACGATCTCGGCTTCGGCGCCGTCGTCGGCGATGGTGAAATGTTCAGGCCGCACGCCATACACGGCGGGCTGGCCGTCGGAATTGGCGGGCGCGGACTTCAGCGGCAGCTTGACGCCGTTCGGACCTTCGAAGACGGCGCTGCCGTTGACCTTCACCGTGCCCTTGAGGAAGTTCATCGACGGCGAGCCGATAAAGCCCGCGACGAACTGGTTGGCCGGTGTGTCGTAGAGTTCGAGTGGGGTGCCCATCTGCTCGACGATGCCGTCATGCATCACCACGATCTTGTCGGCCATGGTCATGGCTTCGATCTGGTCGTGGGTGACGTAGACGGTGGTGGTGCGCAGCCGCTGGTGCAGTTCCTTGATCTCGGTGCGCATCGCAACGCGCAGCTTGGCGTCGAGGTTGGACAAGGGTTCGTCGAACAGGAACACCTGCGGATCGCGCACGATGGCGCGGCCCATGGCGACGCGCTGGCGCTGGCCGCCGGACAATTGCCGGGGATAGCGTTCCAGCAGCGGCGTCAGCGCCAGGATTTCCGCGGCCCGGCTGACGCCCTTGGAGATTTCGTCGGTGCTGGCGCCGCGCAGCTTGAGCGAGAAGCCCATATTGTCGGCGACCGTCATATGCGGATAGAGCGCGTAGTTCTGGAACACCATCGCAATGTCGCGCTCTTTGGGCTGGACATTGTTGACGACGCGCTCACCGATCGAAATCGTGCCGGAGGTGATGTTCTCGAGGCCGGCGAGCATGCGCAACAAGGTCGACGTGCCGCAGCCGGAGGGGCCGACCAGCACGACGAACTCGCCGTCCTCGATCGGAATCGACACGCCGTGCAATACTTCAAAATTGCCGAACGACTTTCGCGCGTCGCGAATCTGTACCGACGACATCGGAATTCTCTCCCCTCAATTTTATGTTTTCTGGCGCATACACCGAAGGCGACGCCATGCTGTCTTTTTCGACTCTAACGCCGGTCGAATTTCAACGGGCGTCATCATCAGCAGTTTCAGAGTTTTTAGCAATCCGATGGTAGCGCTGTCAATAATTGTTCAAACGTCTAATTCATTGTGATAAGAGCGGCAGTATGGGACGAAAAACGACAAAGTCTGGCAAAATCCGCCTCACCGAGGTCGCCAAGCTCGCTGGCGTGAGCCCGATCACGGCATCGCGATTTTTCAGAAATCCGGAAGCGTTGTCGTTAGCCAAGCGCGAGCGCGTCGACAGCGCCGTGAAGGAACTCGGCTACGTGCCCAATCTGGCGGCACGCGCGCTGGCCTCGCACCGCACCGAAGTGATCGGCGTCGTGATCCCCTCGCTCACCAACAACGTGTTCGCCGACGTCCTGCGCGGCATCTACGATTCCTCCGAAGGAAGCCGCTACAGCATCCAGCTTGCCAATACCCGCTACAGCATTCTGCAGGAAGAGAAGCTGCTGCAGCTGTTTCGTGCCCAGAAGCCGGCGGGATTGATCGTCACCGGTATCAACCAGACCGCGGAATCCCGCGAGATCCTGGAATCGATGAATTGCCCGGTAACGCAGATCATGGAAATCGGCGACGCGCCGGTCGATATGATGGTGGGCTTCTCGCACTATGACGCGAGTTTTGCGGCGATTTCGCACATTCTCGCGCAAGGCCGCCGGCGCATCGGATTTCTCGGTGCGCGAATGGACCCCCGCGTCCAGCGCCGGCTTGACGGCTATCGCGACGCGATGAAGGCGGCATCGATGTTCGACGCCAGCCTCATCGTCACCACCTCGGTACCGACCACGGTCACGCTTGGCGGCACGCTGTTTGCCGATCTGCTGGCGCAGGCGCCTGATATCGATGCCGTGTTCTGCGTCAACGACGACCTTGCGCTCGGCGTCCTGTTCGAATGCCAGCGCCGCCAGATTTCGGTTCCGCGTGACATGGCCATCGTCGGCTTCAACGACCTCGAATTCATGGCATCCGCCGTTCCATCGCTGACCAGCGTTCGCACCAACCGTTACGAAATGGGACGGCACGCCGTCACCATGGTGATCGACGCGATCGAAGGTCGCCGCCCGCAGGAGCCGGTCCTCGACCTCGGTTTTCAGCTGATGGTCCGCGACAGCTCGATCCCGCAGAACACATGATGCCGCAGCACCGGGTACCCCAAACAAATCTGTCCAGAGAAAATGGTAGCGCTGTCTTTTAGCTCGAACTAGGATTGTGCGCGCTGAGACGGGTGCACACCGTTTGCAGCAGGTGAAATTTTGAGCATGGTGCGGGGCGCTGCCGCAATTGAACCGATCTTCAGTTTGCAGTGCGGGAGGAACCAATGAAAAAAAACGACAACAAGAACACCACTAGTGGCAAGGGCCACGCCACCAACGGTAAAGGCCGCAAACTTCGCTCGCTCGAATGGTTCAACAACCCGCATAACCCGGGAATGACCGCGCTCTATCTCGAGCGCTACCTCAACTACGGCCTGACCCGGGACGAATTGCAGTCCGGCAAGCCGATCATCGGCATCGCACAGACCGGCAACGACCTGTCGCCGTGCAACCGCCATCACATCGAACTGGCGCACCGGGTACGCGAGGGCATTCGCGAAGCCGGCGGCATCGCGATGGAATTCCCGACCCACCCGATCCAGGAAACGGGGAAACGCCCGACCGCAGCGCTCGACCGCAACCTCGCTTATCTAGGCCTGGTCGAAATCCTGTTTGGCTATCCGCTCGACGGCGTGGTGCTGACTACCGGCTGCGACAAGACCACGCCGGCCTGCATGATGGCGGCGGCCACCGTCAACATGCCGGCGATCGTGCTTTCGGGCGGCCCGATGCTGAACGGCTGGCATCAGGGCCAGCGCACCGGTTCGGGTACCGTGGTGTGGAAATCACGTGAGCGGCTGGTCGCAGGCGAGATCGACTACGAGGAGTTCATGGATATCGTGGCCTCCTCGGCCCCCTCGGTCGGCCATTGCAACACGATGGGCACGGCATCGACGATGAATTCGCTGGCCGAAGCGCTCGGCTTCTCGCTGCCGGGCTGTGCGGCGATCCCGGCGCCCTATCGCGAGCGCGGCCAGATCGCCTATGAGACCGGCAAGCGGATCGTGGAAATGGTCTGGGAGGATCTGAAGCCCTCCGACTTCCTGACCCGTAAGGCCTTCGAGAACTGCATCGTCGTCAATTCCGCGATCGGCGGCTCGACCAACGCGCCGATCCATATCAACGCGCTGGCGCGGCATATCGGCGTGGAATTGTCGATCGACGACTGGCAGAAGCACGGCCACGACGTCCCGCTGCTGGTGAACATGCAGCCGGCCGGCTTCTACCTCGGCGAGGAATATCACCGCGCCGGCGGCGTGCCGTCGGTGGTGCGCGAGTTGATGGCGCACAAGCGCATCCATGAAGATGCCCTGACGGTGAACGGCCGCACCATGGGCGAGAACTGCCGCGAGGCGCCCAAGCCCGACAGCGACGTGATCTGGACCTACGACAAGCCGCTGGTGAAGGACGCCGGCTTCCTCGTCTTGCGCGGCAACCTGTTTGACTCCGCGATCATGAAGACCAGCGTGATCTCCAAGGAATTCCGCGACCGCTACCTGATCAATCCGAAAGACCCGAACGCGTTCGAAGGCCGCGCCATCGTGTTCGAGGGGCCGGAGGACTATCACGACCGGCTCGACGATCCTTCGCTCAACATCGACGAGCACTGCGTGCTGTTCATTCGCGGCACCGGGCCGATCGGCTATCCCGGCGGCGCAGAGGTCGTCAACATGCAGCCGCCGGCGGCACTGATCAAACGCGGCATCCTGTCCCTGCCCTGCATCGGCGACGGCCGGCAATCCGGCACTTCGGGCTCGCCCTCGATCCTCAACGCCTCGCCGGAAGCCGCCGCCGACGGCGGACTCGCAATCCTCAAGACCGGCGACAAGGTTCGCGTCGACCTCAACAAGGGTTCGGCGAACATCCTGATCTCGGATGATGAGGTTCGCCAACGCCACGCCGATCTCAAGGCCAAGGGCGGCTTCGGCTATCCGGCCAACCAGACGCCGTGGCAGGAACTCTATCGCTCGACCGTCGGCCAGCAGGCCACCGGCGCCTGCATGGAGTTCGCCACCCGCTATCACGACATCGTCGGCAAGGTCGGCGTCGCCCGGGATAATCACTAGTCACCGTCATTCCGGGGCGCGACGCAGTCGCGAGCCCGGAATCCATAACCACGATCGAGCGCGTGGATTCCGGGCCTGCGCTTCGCGCCTCCCGGGATGACGCAAATGAAACGGAGAACAAAACCATGTCAGACCGCCTGAAGGGCAAGCGCGCATTCGTCACCGCTGCCGCTGTTGGAATTGGCCGCGCTTGCGCGGTGGCGTTTGCGCGCGAAGGCGCCACCGTGTTCGCGACCGACATCGACGAGAGCAAGCTTGCCGCGCTGAAGAGCGAAGGCATTGCCGAGGTCGCAAAACTCGACGCGCGCGACAGCGCGGCCGTCGCGGCAATGGCCAAGCGTGCCGGCAAGACCGACATCCTGCTCAATGCCGCCGGCTTCGTGCATCATGGCACCGTGCTCGAATGCTCCGACGAAGACTGGGATTTCTCGTTCGACCTCAACGTCAAGTCGATGCACCGCACGATCCGCGCGTTCCTGCCTGGCATGCTGGAGAATGGCGGCGGCGCGATCGTCAACATCTCTTCCGCCGCCGGCGTGTTCAAGGCAGCGCCCAACCGCTACGTCTACGGCGCCACCAAGGCCGCGGTCGCAGCACTGACGCGCGCGGTCGCCGCCGACTTCATCACCAAGGGCGTGCGCTGCAACTGCATCTGCCCCGGCACCATCGAGACTCCTTCGATGCTCGACCGCGCCGCGGCCGCTGGCCCCAACGGCCGCGAGATGTTCATCGCGCGCCAGCCGATGGGCCGGCTCGGCACGGCGGAAGAAATCGCCATGCTCGCGATCTATCTCGCCAGCAACGAAAGCGCCTTCACCACCGGCGTCGCCCATATCATCGACGGCGGCTGGACGCTGTAAGCAGGGAGCAAGCACATGAACAAGATCGATCTGAACGGCCGTGTCGCCGTTGTCACCGGCGGTGCCCAGGGTTTTGGCCGCGCCATCACCGAGCGCTTCGTCGCTTCCGGCGCCAAAGTCGCGATCTGGGACTACGACCTGCCATTCGCCGAGAAGACCGCCAAGGAAATCGGGCCCAATGTCTCCACCTTCAAGGTCGACGTCTCCGACATCGCCGCGGTTCAGCAGGCAACCGACGCTACGCTGAAGGCGTTCGGCAAGATCGACATCCTCGTCAACAACGCCGGGATCGCCGGCATCAACAAGACGGTGTGGGAAACCGACCTCGCGGAATGGCGCAAGGTCCTGAGCATCAACCTCGACGGCCCCTTCATCTGCTGCAAGGCGGTGGTGCCGGCGATGCTGAAACAGAAGTACGGCCGCATCGTCAATATTGCTTCCATCGCCGGCAAGGAAGGCAACCCCAACGCCGCGCATTATTCGGCCTCCAAGGCCGGCGTGATCGCGCTGACCAAATCGCTGGGCAAGGAGCTGGCGCAGCACGACATCCTCGTCAATGCGGTAACCCCCGCGGCGGCCAAGACCGCGATCTTCGACCAGATGACGCAGACCCATATCGACTTCATGCTGTCGAAGATTCCGAAGGCCCGCTTCGTGCTGGTGGAAGAACTCGCGGCGATGGTGGCATGGCTGGCGTCGGAAGATTGCGCGTTCTCGACCGGCGCGGTGTTCGACATTTCCGGCGGCCGCGCGACGTACTGACGCCGACGCGACCGACGCAATCCGGCGGCGGCGGACGCTAGCAATACAGCGTCTGCATCGTCGTATTCTCCAGCAATCCTTCTTCGCCGAACTCGACTCCAAAACCTGATCCCTTGACGCCGCCGAACGGTGCGTTGGGCTGGATCGCGCCGTGCTTGTTGATCCAGGCGGTGCCGCATTCGAGTTCGAGCGCAATTTCTTTTGCCCTGCCGGTATTCGCAGACCAGACCGAGCCGCCGAGACCGTTCGGGTTGTCGTTGGCCCGCGCGATCGCCTCATCGATGTCGGTGTAGCGAATGATCGGCAGCACCGGACCGAATTGTTCCTCGTCGATCAGCGCATTGCCGTTGTCGAGGTCGGCGATCAGCGTCAGCGGGAAGAACAGGCCCGCGCCATTGTTCTCACCGCCCAACAGCACCCGACCGCCGCCCGATTTCGCGGCAGCGACCAGCCGCTCGACCTTGCCGTATTGCATCGCGTTCTGGATCGGGCCGAGCACGTTCTTCTCGTCGAGCCCGTCGCCGACCGGAATGTTACGGGCGTAACTTGTGAGGTTTTGGCAGACTTCATCGTAGATGTCGTCATGAACGTAGAGGCGCTTCAAGGCAGCGCAGGTCTGGCCGTTGTTGATGAAGGCGCCCCAGAACAGCCCTTCGGCGATCCCCTTCGGGTCGGCGTCCGGCAGCACGATGGCCGCGTCGTTGCCTCCGAGTTCGAGCGTGAGGCGCTTCAGCGTTTGCGAAGCCGCCGACATGACCTTCCGGCCGGTCGTCGCCGATCCAGTGAACGCGATCTTGCCGATGCCTGGATGTTCCGACATCCGGGCGCCGAGAATATCTTCGCCCGCGACGCAGTTGACGACGCCCGGCGGCAGCACCTCCTGCATCAGTTCGATCATGCGCAGGGTCGAGAGCGGCGTCAGCGGCGACGGCTTGTTGACCACGGTATTGCCGGCGCGGATCGACGGGATGATGTGCCAGATCGCAATCATCAATGGCCAGTTCCACGGCGTGATCGAGCCGACCACGCCGACCGGCTTGCGGTGCAGTTCGATGCGGCCTTCGTTGTTGTCCTGCAGGACTTTCATCGCGATTTCGAGATCGGCGGTGTAGTGGGTCCACGCCTGCGCGCCACCAAGCTCGAAGCGCGAACCCAGTCCGTTCAGAGGTTTACCCTGCTCCATGGTCAGCAGCCGCGCCAACTCCTCGGCGTGTTCGCCGATCTTGTTGCCGACCGCATGACAGAGCGCCTTGCGTTCCGCATCCGGCAGCTTCGACCACGACCGGAAAGCGACTGCGGCGGCATCCACGGCGTCATCCAGTTGTGCCTGCGATGCGCGTGGCGCACGCCCGACGACGGCGCCGGTCGAGGGCTTTCGTACGTCGAAGTGGTCGGCGGTCGGCACTGTCTTGCCGCCGATGACTAGCGAAAAATGATCCATCGATCCCCTCCCCAGGGTTCGTCAGTTGTTCTTGCTTGAGTTGTGAAATCGGCGGCCATCAGCGATCGAAGGGCACGCCGGGTCCGAGGTGGTAGCGGCTTGAGAAGAACACCAGCGGCGTGTTGTCCTGGTAGTCGCAGTTCGAGACCTCGGCGATAATCAGCGTGTGGTCGTTGACGTCGACATGGCGAACCACCTCGCAGGCGAAGTAGGCCATGCATCCGGCAAGCCGCGGCAGGCCATCGACAGTTTCGTAATCGGGCACGGCGACCGCGCTCGGCCGGCTGGCGAAATGCCGCGAGAGTTCCCAGCCCTGCTCCGGCAGCACGTTGACGCAATAGCGGCCGCTGGCCGAAATCGCCCGGTGTATGCGGCCGGGCATGACAGACACCAGCACGGTCGGCGGCGAAAGGCTGACGGTGACAAAGCTGTTCGCGGTCATGCCGCAGACGTCGCCGTGTTCGTCGAGCGCGGTCACGACCGCAACGCCGGTCGCAAATCGCGACGCCGCCTGACGGAACACCGCCGGGTTGGCGTGCTGCATTTCAGTCCCCGCTCGCGAAGTGAAACAGCGTCGCGCCGTCGGGCGAATAGTTCGGCACGTCGGCCGCGACCTTGCCGCCGATCTCCGACTGCAGCGCGGCGCCCATCGCCGCGGCATCCCTGAACCAGGCCTGGAAGATGCAGAACGGCGCCGGCCCGGGACCGAGCGCTTGCGGATAGGCGAAAGAACAGGAAACCAGTCCCGGAAGCTGTTTTGCCAGCGGCACGTGGGTCTGCTCGTAATAGGCCTTGAAGCGAGCGGGATCGCTCGGGTGAGGATAGGTAACAGTCAGGCAATGCATCGATCGATCCTCACGCAATGGCCCGAACCGGTTCGGCGGGCGACGACATCCGGGCGATCCAGGCGTGGATGCGCTCGGGCGTGGAGACGCCGTCCCACTGGCGATCGGGGTAGTTGAAGTTCTCGGTGAACTCGTTGGCCAGCGCCTGATTTTGACTCATCGTACCGATCAGCATGCCCAGCGGTTCCGAAGGCGGCTGCAGCATGATGTTGGTCCAGCGCGACGCCGCCAGCACGCGGTCCTGCCGCTTGAGGTCGACCTTTTCGCAGAAGCGCGCGTCCAACACGTCTGACTTGACGATCTCCTCGCCGAGCACGAAGGCCGCGTAGGAAGCGACGTTGGCGCCCTGCCCCATCATGGGATCGACCACCGAATGGACGTCGCCGAGCGCGATGGCGCATTTGCTGCCGTCGAATTCGACCACCGTATTGCGCACCGTCGGCACCACACCGCCTTGCAGCAGATCCAGCGGCTGCGCGAGACCAAAACGTGCGGTATCGATCCGGTCGTAAGTGGTCGGGTGATGCTTCTCCAGTTTGCCGAGCAGTACGCTGAGGAAATGCTTGGGGTTGTCGTCGTAGCTCAGCGTCGCCAGTTCTTCCATGTCGCCGCCGGGCACGTTTTCCATCAACAGCGCGTTGGCGACCCCGTCGAAGGTGATGGTCGGGATCACGATCATCTCGCCATGTCCTGGTGATACCGAAAGCGTCACGTTCATGGGATCGGGCTGCCGCACACCGGTATAGAGTCCGACGCACAGCCGCCGTTGCGGCTGCGAGTACGGCGTGTGCTCCGGCCGGTACGTGAAGAGCTGGCCGAGCGGCCCCTTGCCGGTCGACACCACAAGCAGATCGAAGCGCGCGACCAGCGGCGCGATATCGCCCTCCTCGATGCGGCGGTATTCGATCTTGCCGCCGCGCCGCGCAAAATCGTTCATCAAGGCCGGCAGATAGATCCGATAATCGACGGCGCGGCTCGGCTTCGAGAAATCACCGCGGAAGCTCAGTGGCTGCGGGAAATTGAAGACGTGGTCGTGGTAGTAGTAATGATCCTTCGGATCGTTCCAGTGATTGACGCCGAGATAGTCCTCCCTCGCGATCGTCACGTGGTGATGGGCGACTGTGTTGAGGAGCCGGCTGTTGCGGTAATCCTCCGGCGCGCGGTCGGTGATGATGGTGGCTTCCACGCCGTGTTTTTGCAGGTAGAGCGCCAGGTGCAGCCCTGCGATTCCCGCGCCGACGATGCCGATGTTGCGTGCCACGTGTGTCCTCCCCGCTTCTGATTTTGGCCAAGCCTAACGGGCGTCCCGCTTGCAGACTACGGAATATATAGGATATGATTTATTCCCATATGGAATAATTTATGGACCGCATCGATTGCCTGCGCGCCTTCGTGCGCACGTTGGAAGGCGGCAGCTTCTCGGCCGCCGCCAAGGAACTCGGGATCGGCCAGCCCGCGATCAGCAAGCGCATCGCGCTGCTGGAAGGCGAATTCGGCACGCAACTGTTCCTGCGCACGACCCGCAAGCTGATGCCGACCGCCGAAGCGCATCGGATCTACGATCTCGCGCGCCAGATCATCGGCGCCTTCGACATGGCGCGGTCGAGCGTCGAACAGGCCGCACCCCGCCCCACCGGCACGCTCAGGATCGGCGTTCCGTCCTCGTTCGGACGCCGCTACATGATCCCCGTGATCGCCGACTATGTCCGGAACTATCCGGAAGTGCGGGTCGATGTCCGTTTCAGCGAGCGCTTCGTCAACCTGGTCGAGGAAGGCATCGAGCTCGCGCTCAGAATCGGAAACCTGGAGGCGAGCACACTGGTCGCCCGCCGGCTCGGCACCGTGCGGCGGCACTTGGTGGCGACGCCGACCTATCTGCACGGCCGTCCGACGCCACGGACCCCGGAGGACCTCAACGCGCACCAGTGCATCGTCTATTCGCGGATGTCGCGGCCGCATGAATGGACCTTTGAATCCGAGCATGGCCGTCACGTCGCGGCGGTTAGCGGGCCCATTCTGGTCGACGATGCCGACGCCATGCAGGAAGCGACGATGCAGCATCTCGGTATTGCGGTGCTGCCGGACTGGAACGCGGCGCAAGGCCTGTGCAGCGGCGAGCTGGAAATCGTGCTGCCGGAGTATTCGATCGCGGCACTGCCGCTTCATGCGGTTTATCCGGAAATGCACTGGATGTCACTGCGCGCCCGAAGCTTTCTCGATCTGCTGATCCAGCGCGCCGACCGTTTTACACCCGCCCCGGCGGCGTGATCCCGTCGATTGTCCAAACGATCCGCGATGCTGTAACCCTGTCCGGACCAATAGCGGGAGCCTGGATTGAACATCTCATTATATGACGTATCGGTCTGGGTTCTCCCGCTGGTCATCGCCATCACCTTTCACGAGGCCGCCCACGCCTTTGTCGCCCACCGTCTCGGCGACAACACCGCCTGGCAACTCGGCCGGGTCAGCTTCAATCCGCTGAAACACATCGATCCGTTCGGGACCCTGATCCTGCCCGGCCTCTTGCTGCTGTCCCATTCGCCGTTCCTGTTCGGCTATGCCAAGCCGGTCCCGGTAAACTTCCGCAACCTCAACCACCCACGGCTCGACATGGTCTGGGTGGCGCTGGCCGGGCCTGTCATCAACATCCTGCTGGCGCT
Organism: Hyphomicrobiales bacterium; assembly: GCA_038244925.1. GTDB lineage: Bacteria > Pseudomonadota > Alphaproteobacteria > Rhizobiales > Xanthobacteraceae > Bradyrhizobium. The sequence goes on from JBBRSX010000085.1 coordinate 24,664, forward strand.
GATGGCGGCGTTCGCCTTCCACGCTTTGCCCTTTGTGCCGGCGGACGCCGCCAAATGGACCGCCGACAACCTCAAAAACGCGTTCCTGATCAATATCGTGCTGGCGGTGTTCAACATGCTGCCGATCCCGCCGCTGGACGGCGGCCGGGTCGCGGTCGGGCTGCTGCCACAGGTGCTGGCGTACCCGCTGTCCCGGCTGGAGCCCTATGGCATGCTGATCCTGATCGGCCTCCTGATCCTGCTTCCGGTGATCGGCACCCAACTCGGCCTAAATCTTGATGTTATTTCGGCGATACTGCGGACACTGACCGGCTATGTGATCGGCGCGCTTCTCTTCGTCACCGGCAACGCCTAAATCAGAGATAGCGAACGATCCGCACCGGGAAGAATCGGCTTGGGGCCATGGCGATAAAAGCTGCCGACATGTTGATCGCGCGTCGCGCGGACACCCGCGCAAGGGCTGACTTTGCGACCTGGAAAATGCTGGCCAAGCTCAACGGCGCCTCCGCGCTGCCGGCGGAAGCCCAGGGCTTTCTTGTCAGCTACAAGCAACTGCTCGAGAAGATGACCGACGCGGACGCTTCCGAGGCCGCGATCCAACTGATGTACAAGAGTTACTATGCCGAGATGGGCGGCAGCGGCGCGCCGCCCGAGATCCCGTCGCGCGCCGCCGAACCCGTCGCCGACGCCGGCAACGTCACGGCTTTTCGCCGGCCGGCTCCGAAGCCGAAACCGACCGCTTCGGGATCGGCAACAAAACCGCGGCTGCCGGTGGCGCTGATCTTTGCGTGCCTCGTCGTGGTGTATGTCGCGATCAGGTATTACTGGCGATAGTCGAGCGGTCTCTCGTCTCGCCACGTCGTTTTCTGATTCAATTTTTAAACAGCTGACATCGTCATTCCCCGGTGCGCAATTGCGCACCTGAGGATGCGTCGCTTGGCGCAGGCCCGGAATCCATAACCACGATCGGGAGTATAGATTCTCTGATGTGCAAGCGCACATCAAAGCTCGCGCTTCGCGCGCGCCGGAATGACGGCAAAACATACGTTCGCGTTCTCGCGGCGCGAAGCGCCCGGAGTTTTGCATTTCGTTTGCCCTCGTAAG
>JBBRSX010000086.1:0-25737 GCA_038244925.1 Hyphomicrobiales bacterium
CGCTGGGGTAGCGCAAATGGCTGCGGTCATACCGCGCGCGGTTTTCATTCGTCCACATCGGCGGCCCCTCCGAATCAGGCCACCTCTCTTGAATCACAAATGATTCATAAGATTCAACTTCTTCCCGGACAGACACTTAGAATTTTAGCTCCCGTGCCACCTCGGCTGTCAAAGCGATCCGGCTTGATTTCAGCGAACAGCGGCCCCTTGCGGACAGAAGCCACGAACTTCAGAAAACCCTCGTCCGAGAGCGCGGCGTGGACAGGCACAACGCGCTCCGAGTTCACATTCTTCAATGAGCCGGCTTCGGCCGCAAAAGCGATGCACCAAATGCCATCGATCTGTTTGATGTCCTCGAAGCGAAGCTGGCATATCTCGGCAATGCGAGCGCCCGTGTATGCACAGACCCACGGCACCCACCGGCGATAGGCCACCTTCTCCTTGCGGACAGCCTGCAGGATCGTTCTGGCCTCCTCGTCGGTGTAACCGCGCCGCTTCTCGGACGATCGCGCCTTGAGATCGATGTTGATCCGCGCCCCCGGATTAGCATCCAGCTTTCGATTGTCAGTGGCCCATTGCAGAATCGCGCGCACGGGAGCGAGCTTGCCATCCCGGATCGTTTTGGCCTTGAGTCCCTTCGCAAGTAGATCAGCCTTCCACGCAACCAGATCTTCCGCACGGATACGGCGCACATCGTCGTGGCCAAGAAACTCCGAGAGCTGTTTCATGGTCCGACGCCAAACATACTCGGTCTTTTTGATCGGCTTCTTTTCGATCAGCCAGCCTTCAATGACAGCCTGGAAAGTAATAGGAGCGGATGGCGCGCGCCGCCCGGCAGTCAAAGAGTTTGACCCGATAGACCGGGCTTCCGTTTTGCCGTGCAGATAGGCTTGATGATCCTGCACCACGCGCTGCATCTCGATGGACGCCGCGCGGGCCAGCCGTTGACGATCATCTGCTTCCGCCGCGAGCCCCCGCGCAGCCAAATGCTCGTCGACGAGCGCATAACATGCGCTTTGCTGGTCGAGACGCTTCCGATCCTGTGCGGGAAGCGGCTGGGTGATATCCGTATAGACACCGCCAATCGGCTTCCAGAGACTTGCACCAACTTCGACATCCCATGCCAGTAGCTGATAGGGGTCGGCATCGAGCTGCCGCCGGACGTGATCGCCGATCAGAGCGGCTTCCCGCGCGATGTCATCCAGCGACAACGAACGCTGTCCGCGTCGCAAGTTCGCCCAACGCTCCTCGACTTCCGCGAGCTTCAGCGCATGCAGGCGTTTCGCTTCATTCGGATCACGCGTACCCAAGCTGAAGCGTTCTTCGCGCTTGCCTATGGCTTCACGAAGGTCGTCCGGAACACGTTTCCGAAACCAGTAATAGCCGCTGTCAGGATGCTTCTGGGGACGCGTCATCGAAAGGGTCACTGTGTACCACCCGTGTGTACCAATCGGGCGGCGAAAAGCCTATGACAATCAATGACCTGTTGATTTTATTGGGTTTCTTGTGCGTATGGCGGAGAGGGAGGGACTCTCTCCCCTGTTAGCGCCAAAGGTCAGAAGCCGGTCCAGCGGTGAACTGATAAGCCTTTGCTCGAACGCTTATCAGTCTGCAGATCTCCCCGGATTCGTACGGACTTTAGCGGTGAAACGAGCACTGGCGTGGATGGTGCGTTGGGAATGTCTCCAGCTGATCACAATTGAGTCATCTCGTCGCGCCGAACTCCGCCGATTTCACGCTGCGACTTTCCTCCTGCCGCTTCCACGACGCTTCCACGAACGAAAATTTGCATCAAAATCCGGACAGTAAAAAGCCCTCGAAAACATCATATTTTCAAGGGCTTAGAATTTGGTTGCGGGGATAGGATTTGAACCTATGACCTTCAGGTTATGAGCCTGACGAGCTACCGGGCTGCTCCACCCCGCGTTAAACCGTTGCGATACCTTCCGAAAAGCTGATCCGAAGCGAAAGCGGCCAACGCTTTGGGCGTCGATCGTCCCGACCGGAGGCTTCCTGAGAAGGCAACCCGGGCAAAGCCATCGGGTGCGAGGGGTATGTATCAACGTGCACCTGCTTTGGAAAGGGCAAAGCTCCGGTTTTTGAGGTTTTTGTGACGCCAGAAACCCGCCAAAACGCCCCTGCGGAACCACCCTTGCCATAAACGCCGCAAAAGCGGAGTTTTGGGGCGATAACGGCCGGGCAACGCCCCCAGGAAACGCTATGGATCAGTCACTCAGGAGCCCGGGGCAGCATGCCCTGGAGGACGGTTTTCACAAGCTGTTCGAGTTGTCGCGCGCCGACCCCGCACCGGGGCTGGCGCTGCGCCTCGACCGTCTGAAGCGGCTGCGGGCGGCGGTGACCGAGAATGAGGCCCGCTTCGAGGCGGCGATCTCGGCGGATTTCGGCCATCGTTGCACCGTCGAGACCGTGATCGCCGAAACCATGATGGTGTTGGGCGAGATCAAGCACGCCGCCAAACACCTGAAGACGTGGATGGCGCCGCAGCGCATCGCGACCACGCTGCAGTTCGCACCCGCCAGGAACCGGCTGATGCCGCAGCCGCTTGGCGTCGTCGGCATCATCGCGCCCTGGAATTATCCGCTGCAGCTGACGCTGGCGCCGGCGGTGGCCGCGATCGCCGCCGGCAACCGCGTGATGATCAAGCCGAGCGAACTGGTGCCGCGGTTCTCCGCTCTCCTGCAGGAAGTCATCGCCGGCAAATTCGCCGCCACCGAAATGATCGTCACCGGGATCGACGACGATATCGCCAAGGCCTTCGCCGCGCTGCCGTTCGACCATCTGGTATTCACCGGCTCGACCCGCGTCGGCCGCCTGGTCGCGGAAGCCGCAGGGCGTAACCTGACGCCGGTCACGCTCGAGCTCGGCGGCAAATCGCCCGCCATCGTCGACCGCTCCGCCGATATCGACCAGGCCGCGCAACGGATCGCCTACGGCAAGCTGCTCAATGCCGGGCAGACCTGCATCGCGCCTGATTACGCGCTGGTACCGGAAGGCCGGTTGAGCGATTTCGCCGAGAAGCTTCAAGGCCACATGCAGCGCATGTTCGGCACCGATCCTGACAATGCCGACTACACCTCTATCGTCTCGGACCGGCATTATGCGCGGCTCGAAGCGCTGGTGGCGGATGCCGCCGACAAGGGCGCGCGAATTCTGCAGACCGCGGCACCTGGCGAGGCCGGCTGGAAGGCCAAACGAAAATTTCCGCCGACCGTCATCGTCGGCGCGACGCCGGATATGGCGGTGATGCAGGAGGAAATTTTCGGACCGCTGCTGCCGGTCATGGGTTACAGGAATGCCGCGGAGCCGATCGCCTATATCAACGCGCACGACCGGCCGCTGGCGCTGTACTGGTTCGGCACTGACGACGCCGCGCGCGACGAGGTGCTGGCGCGCACCGTCTCCGGCGGCGTCACCGTCAACGACTGCCTGTTCCACTTCGCGCAAATCAACCAGCCGATGGGCGGCGTCGGCGCGTCCGGCACCGGCGCCTATCACGGCGAATGGGGTTTTCGGACCATGACCAAGCTGAAGCCGGTGTTCTATCGCTCGCGTTTCAACCGGCTCGCCGATCTCTACCCGCCCTACGGCGGCAAGATCGCGCGGCTGGAAAAGCTGATGCGATTTTTGTCTTAGTTTTCTGAACTGTCATTCCGGAGCGATGCGCAGGCATCGAATTCGGAGTCTCGAGATTCCGGGTCTGGTCCTTCGGACCATCCCGGAATGACGAACAACAACAAGAAGTAGACTTCATTGGGAGAAATACGCGTGACGGATACATACGATTTCGTGGTGGTGGGCGGCGGCTCCGGCGGCTGCGCCGTGGCGGGACGGCTGTCGGAGGATCCGCAGACCTCGGTGGCGGTGCTGGATGCCGGCGGCAAGAACGACAACTGGGTGGTGACGACGCCGTTCGCGCTGGTGCTGATGGTGGCCGGCAACGTCAACAACTGGGCCTTCAACACCGTGCCGCAAAAGGGCCTCAACGGCCGCATCGGCTATCAGCCGCGCGGCAAGGGGCTCGGCGGATCCTCGGCGATCAATGCGATGGTCTATATCCGCGGCCACCGCGCCGACTACGATCAATGGGCCTCGCTCGGCAATACCGGCTGGTCGTTCTCCGACGTGCTGCCCTACTTCAAGCGCTCCGAAGACAACGCCGATTTCGGCGGCGAATATCACGGCAAAGGCGGCCCGCTGTCGGTCAACAAATTGCGTACCGACAATCCGGTGCAGCAGACGTTTTTGCAGGCGGCGCAGGAAGCCCAGTTCCGGCTGCGCGAGGATTTCAATGCCGACGAGCACGAAGGCCTCGGCGTCTACCAGGTCACCCAAAGAAACGGCGAACGCTGCAGCGCCGCGCGCGCCTACATCCATCCGCATATGGGCAACCGCGCCAATCTGCGGGTCGAGACCGGGGCGCATGCCACCCGTATCCTGTTCGAAGGCAAGCGTGCCGTCGGCGTCGAATACCGGCGAGGCAAGGAGCTGAAGCAGATTCGCGCGCGGCGCGAGGTCATCGTCGCCTCCGGCGCATTCCAGAGCCCGCAACTGCTGCAATTGTCCGGCGTCGGCGATGGAGGCGCGCTGGTCAAGCACGGCATCGAAAGCGTGCATCATCTGCCCGGCGTCGGGCAGAACCTGCAGGACCATCCGGATTTCGTGTTCGGCTACATGTCCGACAATCCGAATTTCAACGGCATCTCGTTGAAGGCGCTGCCGCGGCTGTTGCGCGCCATCGGCCAGTACCGGCGCGAACGCCGTGGGCCGATGACCTCGAATTTTGCCGAGTGCGGTGGCTTTCTGAAAACCCGTCCCGATCTCGACATCCCCGACATCCAGCTGCATTTCGGCATGGCGATGGCGGACGATCACGGCCGCAAGCGCCATCGCGGCACCGGCTTCACCTGCCACGTCTGCCTGCTGCGGCCGAAGAGCCGCGGCACCGTCGCGCTCGGCAGCGCCGATCCGTTTGCGGCGCCCGAAATCGATCCGAACTTCTTCGGCGACGACGCCGATCTGGAATCCATGGTCGCGGGCTTCAAGACCACGCGACGGCTGATGGACACGCCGGCGCTGAAAGCGCTGCAGAAAAAGGAAATGTACACCGAAGGCGTCAACACCGACGACGAAATTCGCGCATTGCTGCGCCAGCGCGTCGATACGGTCTATCACCCCGTCGGCACCTGCAAGATGGGCGTCAACGATCCCATGGCCGTGGTCGATCCCAAGCTGAAAGTCTACGGCCTCGAAGGCCTGCGCGTGGTCGACGCGTCAGTGATGCCGACGTTGATCGGCGGCAACACCAATGCACCGACGATCATGATCGGCGAGAAGGCAGCGGATATGATCAAGGCGGAGATGCGGGCCTAACCTCATTCCGGGATGCGCCTCTTGGCGCAGGCCCGGAATCCATACTCACGATCGTGGTTATGGATTCTCTGATGTGCAATTGCACATCAAAGGTCGTCGCTGCGCGCCGCCCTCAGGTGCGCAATTGCGCACCGGGGAATGACGACTGAACAAAACTTCAGATTGCACCCTCGATCCATACGATTTTAACGATCGCGAACCCGGTTCCTTGATCAAACACAGGTATCGAACCGGGCGGAGTCTTTCGCCATGAACAGTTTCGATATCATCGTCACTCTCGGCCTCTTGATCGCTGTCGTCACCGGCTTCAATACCGGCCTGGTGCGCAGCGCGGTCACGATCCTTGCTTATCTGGTTGCCGCACCGCTCGCGATGGCGGCGATGTCGCTGCTTTCGCCGCCCGCGAACGGCGAGCTGGTTTCCGCGCTGGCGCAGAACGGCCTGGTGTTCTTCGGCATCTTTCTGTTCGCCGGCATGGCGCTCGGCAAGCTGGCGCGGGTGGCCGTCGACGAGGTCACCGGAACCGAAGCCGGGATCTTGGACCGTCTCTGCGGCGCTGCACTGGGCGCGGTGCGCGTCGGCCTGATCGCAGTGACGATCGTCGTAGTCGTCGACCAGTTCCTGCCGCCGCGACTTCAGCCGTCCTGGCTGACGGGTTCGCAGCTGCGGCCGTGGCTTTCGGCGGCCGGGCAAAAAGGCGTCAAATCGCTGCCGCCGGATGTCGCCGCCACCCTCGATCGCCTGAAGCGAAACCAGCAGATATAATAGACTTACTGATATGCATTTCGGATGGCGGGCAGCCACTTATCAGGGCCGCCCGACTTGGCTACAGTGTGGCCATCGGACTTCAAAAAATCACCTGACATAACGGGAGTGAAACTGTGGATCTTGGGATCAAAGGCCGTCGCGCCATCGTCTGTGCATCCAGCAAGGGCCTGGGGCGTGCCTGCGCCATGGCGCTGGCCAACGAGGGCGTGCATGTCACGCTGACGGCGCGCGGCGCCGAGGCGCTGAAAAAGACCGCCGACGAAATCCGCAAAGCCAATCCCGGCGTCACCGTCACCGAGATCGTCGGCGACATCACGACGCCGGCGGGCCGCGAGGCCGTGCTGAAGGCCTGTCCCGATCCGGACATCCTGATCAACAATGCCGGCGGTCCGCCGCCCGGCGATTTCCGCAACTGGACCCGCGACGACTGGGTCAAAGCGATCGACGCCAACATGCTGACCCCGATCGAGCTGATCAAGGCAACGGTCGACGGCATGATGGCGCGCAAGTTCGGCCGTATCGTCAACATCACCTCGGCCGCGGTAAAGGCGCCGATCGAGGTGCTCGGTCTCTCCAACGGCGCCCGCGCCGGCCTCACCGGCTTCGTCGCCGGCATTTCGCGCAAGACCGTGATCAACAACGTCACCATCAACGGCCTGCTGCCCGGACCTTTCGATACCGACCGCATCCGCGGGCCGGTGGCGAAGCTCGACGCCGACAAGCGCGGCATCACCGTGGATCAGTTGCTGACCGAGCGCGCCAAGCTCAACCCGGCCGGACGCTTCGGCGACCCCGAAGAATTCGGCCAGGCCTGCGCGTTCCTGTGCAGCGCCAAGGCCGGCTACATCACCGGGCAGAATCTGCTGCTCGACGGCGGCGCATTTCCGGGCACTCTCTAGATGAGAGCGGTCTGGTACGAACGATCGGGCCCCGCGCCCGAGGTTTTGACCTATGGCGAGATGCCGACACCTGTGGCCGGCCCCGGCGAAGTCCGGGTGCGGCTGGAGGCGTCCGGGGTCAACCCCGCCGATGTCGGCCGCCGTGGCGGCAGCTATCGCGCGATGGAATATCCGCGCGTGATCCCGAACAGCGACGGCGCCGGGATCGTCGACCAGGTCGGCGACGGCGTCACGCGATTGAAGGTCGGCCAGCGGGTCTGGCTGTTCAACGGCCAGCGCAACGGCCGCGCCTTCGGCACCGCAGCTGAATATATCGCGCTCGCCGAACATCTGGTGACGCCGCTGCCGGACAACCTGTCATTCGCGGCCGGCGCCACGCTCGGCATTCCCGGCATGACCGCGTGGTGCTGCCTCCATTGCGACGGACCGATCGCGGGACAGACCGTGCTGGTCACCGGCGGCGCCGGCGCGGTCGGCCATTATGCCGTGCAGCTCGCCAAATGGGGCGGCGCCAAGGTGATCGCGACCGTGAGTTCAGCGGCCAAGGCCGAACAGGCGCGGCTCGCCGGCGCCGATCTCGTCGTCAACTACCGCGATGAAGATGTCGTCGCCAAGGTGCTGGCCTTTACCGGGCAGCGTGGCGTCGATCGCGTGGTCGACGTCGATTTCGGCGGCAACATCGAGATCACCCTGAAACTGATGGCGATGAATTCAACGATCGCGATATACGCCACCAACGGCAATCGCACGCCCGTGGTGCCGATGCGCGACCTGATGGAAAAATGCATCGCATTGCGCGCACTGGTGCTGTTCGCGCTGCCGCCACAGCTTTTGGCCGCTGGCCAGGCAGATATGACGAAATGGCTGGCGGCGGGCCCGCGCCTGCACAACGTCGCCGCGCAATTCGCTCTGTCCGACACCGCGCTGGCGCATATGGCGGTCGAAAAGGGCGACAAGCTCGGCACCGTCGTCGTCGACTGCGCGCGGTAAGCCACGCCGAAACGAGAATGAAAAAATAGAACAGGGAAACGCCGGATGCACTGGAATGTGGGCAAGGTCAAAATTACAAAAATTGTCGAGTTGGAGACCGTCGGCAGCACAAGGTTCATCCTGCCGCTTGCGACCAACGAGGAAATCCAGAAACTGCCCTGGCTGATCCCGCACTTCGCCACCGAGGAAGGCCGGCTCAAGATGTCGATCCACTCGCTGCTGGTGGAGACGCCGTCGCGCCGGATCATCGTCGACACCGGCCTCGGCAACGACAAGCAGGGCCGCAAGGTGCCGACCTGGAACGACCGCAAGGACCCCTTCCTCGACACCCTGACAGCGGCGGGTTTCGCGCCCGACAGCATCGACACGGTCTTGTGCACGCATCTGCATGTCGACCATGTCGGCTGGAACACCAAACTCGTTGGCGGCAAGTGGGTGCCGACATTCCCGAAGGCGCGGTATGTCTTCGGCAAGACCGAATACGAGTACTGGCGCGACCACAGCCATGAAGAGTCCGATAAATTGGCAGTGTTCAATGATTCCGTGAAGCCGATTGCCGACACCGGCCGCGCCGATCTCGTCGCCAGCGACGCTGGGCTGGCGGACGAGATCACCCTGATCCCGACGCCCGGCCACAGCCCCGGTCATATGAGCGTCCACATCAAATCCGACGGCCAGGAAGGCCTGCTCACCGGCGACGTCGCCCACCATCCCTGCCAGATGGCCCATCTCGACTGGTCCTCAACAGCGGATTCCACACCCCAACAATCGGCGAAAACGCGGCGCGAGCTGTTCTCGCGGTTTGCCGATACCCCGACGCTGGTGATCGGTGGCCACTTCAATGCCGGCCATATCAAGCGCGAGGGCGACGCCTTCAAATTCATCGCCCTGGGGTAATCCAGGGTTCGCCTTTGCCTGCCCCACCCTCCTCGAAATGAGGGGGTGCAATGCGGTACGTTTCGGCAGTTGAATTTCCCCCCGTGCTGTTCCAAAAGCATTTCAAGTCGTGAAGTCCTCAAGAAAACCCGCCAGGGAGTGAAAAATGAAGCTTGTTCGTTACGGCGCCAAGGGTGCGGAAAAGCCCGGCCTGATCGATAAATCCGGCCAATTGCGCGATCTTTCGGGCCATGTCGGGGACCTTGATGGCGCAGCCTATGCGCCGGCCTCGCTGGCCAAGCTGGCTGGCCTCGACGCCTCCAAGCTGCCCGCCGTCAGCGGCTCGCCGCGGCTCGGTGCGCCCGTCACCGGCATCTCCAAATTCGTCGCCATCGGCCTCAACTATGTCGATCACGCCAAGGAAACGGGATCGCCGATCCCGACCGAGCCGATCTTCTTCATCAAGGCCAATACCGCGCTGAGCGGCCCCAATGACGCGGTCGAAAAGCCCCGCGGCTCGACCAAGCTTGACTGGGAAGTCGAAATAGCGGCCATCATCGGCACCCGCGCCAAGTATGTCAGCGAAGCCGATGCCCTCAACCACGTCGCCGGCTATTGCGTCTGCAACGACGTCTCGGAACGTAATTTCCAGATCGAGCGTCTCGGCCAGTGGACCAAGGGCAAATCCCACGACACCTTCGGCCCGCTCGGCCCGTGGCTGGTAACCAAGGATGAAGTCGCCGACGTGCAGAAGCTGTCGATGTGGCTCGACGTCAACGGCCAGCGCCGCCAGACCGGATCGACCTCGACCATGATCTTCAACATGGCGAAGTGCATTTCCTATGTCTCGCAGTTCATGACGCTGCTGCCCGGCGACATCGTCACCACGGGCACGCCTCCCGGCGTCGGCACCGGCATGAAGCCGCCGCAGTTCCTCAATGTCGGCGACGTCGTCACGCTCGGGATCGAAGGCCTCGGCGAGCAACGCCAGGAAATCGTCGCGGCGTAAAACTTGTCCCACATCATGGCCGGGCGAGAACGCGAAGCGCATCTTCGCAGTTCTGCCCCGGCCATGACGAAGAACAAAAACAACCAAGGGATTTCAAAAAATGAAACTCACCTTTTCTCCGGCCTCGCCGTTCGCCCGCAAGGTACGCATTGCCGCGATCGAGACCGGCCTGATCGACAAGATCGAGTTCACGCCGGCTGCGGTCGTTCCGGGCCAACCCAATGAAGAGTATTCCAAGATCACACCGCTGAAGAAGCTGCCGGTGTTGATCCTGGACAATGGCGACGTCATTCTGGATTCCTACGTCATCGTCGAATATCTCGACGAACTCGCCGGCGGCAACAAGCTGATCCCCGCCTCCGGTCCGGAGCGATGGCGAGTCAAGAGCGATCACTCGCTGACGCAGGGCATGCTTGATTCGATGCTGCTGTGCCGCTACGAGAAAATGGTCCGCCCCGAAGGCCTGCGCTGGAGCGACTGGCACAAGGACCACTGGAACCGAGCCTGGGCCGGCATGGCGCGGTTCGAGAGCAAGGCTGATACGCTGTCAGGGTCGTTCAACATCGCCCAGATCGGTCTCGTCTGCGTGCTCGGCTATGCCGACTTCCGCTTTGCCGATTGCGGATGGCGCAAGGCCTATCCGAGGCTCGACGCCTTCTACCAGAAAATGATGGAACGGCCGTCGGTCAAGATCTCGGTGCCGCCGACAGCGTAACGACAACAGCGGAGACGGCAGCATGCGCGAGGGCGGCAAAACATTGCGGCACCTCGGCCTCGCTGCCGTTTTTGCATTGCCCGGTTTCGCGTTTGCGATAACCGCCGCGCTGGCCCAATCAAACGAAATGTCGCTGGGCCAGCGAAATCTGGCCTGCGGATCGCCAACCGCAATCGACGATGGCTGGACCACCGCCTCCCCCGAAAGCGTCGGCCTCGACGGCGCGCGATTATGCACCATCGCCGCGCGGTTGAAGCAAACCGAGGCCGACGTGCATGCGGTGGTGATCATCCGCCACGGCAAACTGGTGTTCGAACAATATTTTGCCGGCTACGACGAACCCTGGGGACAGGGCGACGGGCAACACGAATTCGACGCCACCACCAAACACGACATGCGGTCAGCCTCGAAGAGCTTGGTCTCGTTGCTGATCGGCCTCGCCATCGACCGCAAGCTGATCGCCAGCGCCGATGAGCCCGTCGTCAAGTTCTTCCCGGAATATGCTGCGCAGAAATCGCCGGGCTGGGACCAGATCACGGTTCGCCATCTCCTGACCATGTCATCGGGCATGCAGTGGGACGAGAATCGCGGTTGGAAAGATCCCAGAAACGACGAACCACATCTCCAGAACGAAGCTGATCCGATCGGCTATATCCTCGCAAGACCGATCGCCGCGCCGGACACTGTGTGGGTTTACAACGGTGGCGGAACCGACCTGCTCGGCAACATCATCGAACGCACCTCGGGCAAATCGCTGGAGGCTTTTGCGCGCGAAGCGCTGTTCGAGCCGCTTGGCGTCACCGATTTCGAATGGAAGTCCTATCCAAAGAACGGAAAGGTGGCGTCCGCCGTCGGCCTTCGCATTCGTCCCCGCGACGCTGCCAAGATCGGCCAACTGGTCCTGAACAAAGGTGCCTGGAACGGCCGGCGGATCGTCTCGCCGGAATGGATCGAACAATCGATCCGGCCACGCTTTCAGGCCATCGGCTATTTCAGCGGGCTGTTCTTCTATGGCCAGCAATGGTGGCTGGGACGTTCGATTTCAGGCGATACGGAAGTGAAGTGGACCGCTGCGATGGGTTCGGGCGGCCAGCGCATCTTCATCGTGCCAGATCTCGATCTGGTCATGATGACCACCTCCGGCCGCTATTTTCAGCCGCACCAGGGCGACGGCGCACTCGACACGCTCACCAACTTCGTCATTCCATCCGTCCGCGACAAGAAATAAGGAAAAACATGAGCCTGAAATTCACCGCCGGCGATCTCACCATCCACCGCGTCATCGAGCAGGAGACCACCTTCCTGCCGGCGCTGGACCTGCTGCCGGGCCTGACGCCGGAACTGCTGGCCGAGAACCGGGCATGGATGCAAAAGGCCGGCGCGCTAGACGACAAGGATACGCTGATATTATGCTTCCAGTCCTATGTGGTGAAGACGCCGCACCACACCATCCTGATCGACAGTTGCATCGGCAACGACAAGCCGCGACCGCTGCGTCCGAAATGGAACATGAAGACCGACGACACCTATATGCGCGGGCTGGCCGCCGCAGGCTTCTCCGCCAACGATATCGACTTCGTCATGTGCACGCATCTGCATGTCGATCACGTCGGCTGGAACACGCGGCTCGAGAACGGCCGCTGGGTGCCGACCTTCCCGAAGGCGCGCTACGTGTTCGGCAAGACCGAGTTCGATTACTGGACCGAGCAGAATGCGAAAACGCCGGTGCCGCCGTTCGCCGACAGCGTGTTGCCGGTCGTCGAGGCCAGGCAATCCGAAATCGTGCGCGACGATTACGCGATCGGCGACCATGCCCGCATCCTGCCTACCCCAGGCCATACGCCCGGCCATGTCGCCTTCACCTTCGGCCGCGGCAAGGACACCGCCGTATTCTCCGGCGATCTGATGCATTCGCCGCTGCAGACGCGCTATCCGGAACTGTCGGCGAAATTCGACGTCGACCAGGCCCAGGCCGCAACGACGCGACGCGGATTCATGGAGCGCTATTGCGATACCGATACACTGTGCTGCACCGCGCATTTCCCCTCGCCGTCGACCGGGAAAATCCGCCGCGCCGGCAACGGATTTTCCTGCGAGGCGATATGAGCGCGGAAATGCAAGGCTTCGAGACCCTTTCGCTGGAAAGCGCCGGCGAGCACGTGACCATCGTCCGGCTGAACCGGCCGGACGCCTCCAATGCGCTCAACACCCAGATGGGCAAGGATCTGGTACGCTGCTTCGAGGATGTCGCGCTCGATCCCAAAAATCTGCGCTGTATCGTCCTGACCGGCGCGGGCGACAAGGCGTTCTGTGCCGGTGGCGACCTCAAGGAACGCCGGGGCATGACCGACGAGGCGTGGACGCGCCAGCATGTGATTTTCGAGCGGATGGTGCAGGCGCTGATCGACTGCCCGGTGCCGATCATCGGCGCCGTCAACGGCGCGGCCTATGGCGGCGGCTGCGAAATCGCCGGCTGCTGCGATTTCCTCTACGCCGCGGAAGGCGCGCGCTTTGCGCTGACCGAAGTGACGCTCGGCATCATGCCCGGCGGCGGCGGCACGCAAACCCTGCCGCGCGCGGTCGGCGAACGCCGCGCCAAGGAACTGATATTGACCGGCAAGCCGTTTACGGCGGCACAAGCGCACGCCTGGGGCCTCGTCAACGAAGTCTTTCCACAGGCCGATCTGTTGCGGGAGGCTCTGGCGACTGCATCGCATATCGCCCGCAACGCCCCGATCTCGGTCCGGCAGGCCAAGCTCTCGATCCATCGCGGCCTGCAGTCCTCGCTGCGCGACGGGCTGGCGCTCGAGATCGAGGCGTATAACCGCATGGTTCCGACCGAAGACCGCCGCGAAGGCGTGCTCGCCTTCAACGAAAAGCGAAAGCCCGATTTTAGGGGGCGCTGACGCCGCTCAGTCGAACAGGCTCGGCGTGTAGTTCACCGGCGCGCCTTCGATCTCCAGCATCTTCAGCTTGGTGACCACGCCGCCATTGGCGGAAAAACCACCGGGCTTGTTGCCGGCCGCCAGCACGCGATGGCAGGGCACCACGATCGGACAGGGATTGCGCCCGAGCGCCTGGCCGACGTCGCGCGACAGCTCGACGCCGCCAAGTTTCTTGGCGATATCGCCATAGGTCAGCGTCTTGCCCGGCGGAATTCTGCGGGCGATGTCGTAGACGCCGCGGTTGAATTCGGAGACGCCATCGAGGTCGAGCACGACCTCGGCGAGGTCGTTCGGCTTGCCCAGCAGCAGTTCGACGATCCCGTCGATCGCGGTGTGTATTTCGGCCGGCGGCGGCGTCTCGACCAGGTCGTCATGGCGCTGCTGCAGCCGGGTGCGGGTCATCTTTTCGTTGCCCATCGGCAGTTGCACCGAGGTGATGCCGCGCTCGCCCCAGACGATGCCGCAGCGTCCGATCGACGTGTCGAATATCGCAAAATGGTGCCTGGTCATGGCTGGCTCCCGATGCTCCCGTTCAATGCAACCAGCGTCGCAAACTCAACCAAATCTAGACTTGGAGATACTTGCGATCCACCCGAAACCCGAGGGAACTTGACGGCATAAACAACTTCCGCTGATCTGGGGTCCCGCACGCGCCATTCAATGGCCTCTCGATTCCTCCCGACTTCACGAGCCCCCCATGCAAACGCTTCGCGTCAACGGATATGACATGGCCTATCTGGAGGTCGGCGAGACCCTCGATAACGGCCGCCCGCTGGTCTGCGTGCATGGCTCGCTGTGCGATTTCCGGATCTGGTCGTCGGTGCTGGGGCCCTTGACACAGTGGCACCGCGTGACCGCGGTATCGCTGCGGCATTTCTTTCCCGAGTACTGGGACGGCGCCGGCGACACCTATTCGATCGCCCAGCATGTCGACGACGTCATTGCCTTCATCGAGCAACTGGATGGCAAGCCGGTCGACCTGATGGGACATTCGCGCGGCGGGCACATCTGCTTCAGGGTCGCGCAGCGCCGGCCCGATTTATTGCACAAGCTGATCCTGGCCGAACCCGGCGGCGAGCTCGACGGCACGCTGGACCCCGCGTTCAAGCCCGGTCCCTCGCCGCTGGCGGCGCGGATTGCGGCTTCCGCCGAGGTGATCGCCAAGGGCGATATCGACGGCGGGTTGCAGATCTTCATGGATTCGCTGGAGGGCCCCGGCGCCTGGAAGCGGCTGCCGGCGACGCCCAAGCAGCTGCTGCGCGACAACGCGACCACGCTGATCGGGCAGATGAAGGACAGTCGCCCGCCGTTCTCCAAAGCGGATGCGGAAGCGATCAGGACGCCGACGCTGTTCATCGGGGGCGCCAACACCAAGGGTACGCTGCCGCAGGTGCTGCATACGCTGGCGGCGCACGTGAAGGGATCGCGCACCGAGATGATCCCGGGCGCCACCCATCCGATGTTCGAACAGGCGCCGCAGAAATATTGCGAGATCGTGCTTTCCTTTCTGGCGGGAGCCTGATCGCGATGCAAACGATCCACGTCAACGGCTACGACATCGCCTACCTCGATATCGGCCAGGGCGTTGCTACAAAGCCCAAGGGACCGCCATTGCTCTGCGTGCACGGCACGCTCGGCGATTTTCGTACCTGGAACGCTGTACTCGGGCCATTGTCCAAAAAGCACCGGGTAATCACGCTCAGCCTGCGCCGTTTCTTTCCGGAGCATTGGGACGGCGCCGGCACCGACTACCTGATGGCGCAACACGTCGCCGACGTGATCGGCTTCATCGAGAAGCTTGGCGCCGGACCGGTCGACCTGATGGGCCATTCCCGCGGCGGCCACATCGGATTCCGGGTGGCGCAGGCGCGGCCGGATTTGCTGCGCAAACTGGTGCTGGCCGAACCCGGCGGCGATCTCGATGCTGGGCTCAGGCAGGAACCGGCAACGACAGCTTTCACCGCGGTCGGGGTGCGGATACCGATGGCGGCGGAGAAAATCCGCGGCGGCGATATCGACGGTGCGCTGGCGTTGTTCGTCGACGGCATCGACGGCGACGGCACCTGGGCGCGGCTACCCGCCGCGCCGAAGCAGCAACTGCGCGACAACATTTTCACCCTGATCGGTCAGGTCGGCGAGAACCGCAAACCGTTTGCAAAGAGCGAAGCGGAGCAGATCCATACCCCGACGCTGTTGATCGGCGGCGGCGATACCAGGGGCGCGCTGTCAACGATATGGCGCGTGCTGGCCGAGCATATTCCGGATGCCAGGACCGCCGTGATTCCGGGCACGCGCCACTGGATGTTCGAACAGGCGCCGCAGGAATATTGCAACGCCGTGCTGGAATTTCTGGCGGCCTAAACGCGCGTTACTTCTGATCGAGGTGCCACGCACCATCCCAATCCGCTGACGGCGGGTTGGGCTCGAAGCCATCGATACGTTCGAGCAGCGCCGTCGACGGCCCGTCGCCGGGGACCACTTTGAGTGCGGCACCGAAGGCCTCGCGCGCATCGTCCCAACGGCAGGCGCGATAGGCGGCGAGCCCTTCGGCATAGAAATCCCGCAGCAGCAATAATGTCTCGTCGAGTTCGTCCCTGCGTCCCATGATTTCGAACACCGCCTCGGGATGGGTCTGGCCGACGACGACCACCCGGTCGATCTCGCGAAATTCGATCGCATCGCCGGCCGCCTTGATGGTCGGCTCCGAGACCAGCGAATGGCTGCCATAGATCTTGTTGGCGCCCTCCAGCCGTGACGCGAGATTTACCGCATCGCCCATGACCGTGTAGCTCATCATGAATTCCGAGCCGATGCTGCCGACCAGCACCTCGCCGGTCGCGATGCCAATGCGAACGGTGCAATCGCTCGGGATGGTGCGCACGCCGAGCAATTCGGCCAGCTCGGTCCGCAACGCCACACCGCGCTGGGCCATGTCGACGGCGGCCAGGCAGGCGAGCTCTGCCTGTTCGTCATGCTCGGTAAAGGGAGGCCCCCAATAGGCCATGATGGCGTCGCCGATATATTTGTCGATGATGCCGCGATGGCCGCGGATCGGCCCCGACATCGTCGACAGATAATGGTTCATGACCTTGACGAGGCCCTGCGGCGTGGTGCCCTCGCTGAGGCTGGTAAAGCCCTTCATGTCGCAGAACAGCACCGTCATTACCCGCCGCTCGCCGTCGCTCGCGGTCAGCGCCTTCGGGTCGATCAATCCTTCGACGACGCGCGGGTCGACATACCTGCCAAAGGTTTCGCGCAGCCGCTCCTTGTGGCGCAACTGCTCGACCATGTTGTTGAACGCGGTCGTAAGCTGGCCGATCTCGTCCGTGGTGGTGACGTCGATCGATGCGTCGAGCCGACCGGCTTCGACCGCACGGGTACCGTCAAGCAGCCGCCGCACCGGGCGCGTAATGCCGGTGCTGATAAAGATCGAGAAGATAAGCCCGAGGACGGCGGCCAGCACCGTCAAAATCAGCGAAATAATGATGGCGGTCTGCTGGTCCCGCATCGTGACGACCGAGTCGCTACGGACCTGCGCCATCATGTCCATGCGGATTTCCTCCACCTTCTGGCTGAATTGATCGCGAAGCGCGTCGGCCCGAGCCAGGATCGCCCTGATGTCGGAAAAATAGCTGGCTTCGAGCAACGGTATGATCCGATTGTTCTCTTCGTTGAGATTGCGGAGAAGGTCTCCGCTCACATGCTCGATGCGGTCGTCGATCCGGCCTAGCCGAAAATTGTCGGATACGGTCGAGGGATCGTCGATAATCGCCTGGATCAGGGCGCGCGACTCCTTCGCCTCCAGGTCGATCTCCTGACCTTTTGTCTCGTAAATTTTTCGGCGTTCCGCAAAACCGGCATCATCCGGCGGCGATTGCATCTTTGCGATCACCATCCGGCGCAGCGCCAGCGCCTGCTCCAGCGAGCGGACATTCATCCGCGCCATATGGCCGTAGGCCTCGACATATTTGCTGCTGAGTTCGTCGAGCTGATGAGCGATTTTTCGCGTCATCACCGTCGACAGCGCCGACGTGATCGCCATCAGGAAGATCAACCCGATGGCAATGCCGAGGATGCGTTTTCGGATGGTTGGTCGCAGCATGGACCAGGACTCTGACATACGGACGGCACTGCGTGGCTGGAGCGGATAAGGGGACAGATGCGAAAAGCCCGGCCGGACGTGGCTGCGGCTCGTTCGTTCTTAGCGCGCTGCGGTAAATTTAGCACGACCGCTTCCCCGGACCGGCCGCCACAGAGCCGGAGAGGCCTTGACCGTACCCTCCGGGGGCAGTATCGCTACCGAATACGGAATTCCGTATTCCAAAATTGGGGCGCTGGCATGATCCCGTTAGATCCGCTCCCCAACCTGATCGACCAGGTCTATGCCCGGATCCTGGAGGCGATCACCGATCGCACGCTGCCGCCGGGACATCGTATCCGGCAGAACGAACTGGCTGAAAAGCTCGGCGTATCACGCCAGCCGGTCTCCCACGCCCTGCATCTGCTGCACCGGCAGGGTCTGGTCGCCGAAAGCGGCCGCCGGGGCTTTGAGGTCACGCGGCTTGATCCATCACGCATCCGCCAGCTTTACGAAGTGCGCGGCGCCATCGATGCGCTGGCGGCACGGCTCGCTGCCGGACGCGCCAGAACGGATGCGGCCGGGCGCGCGCGGCTCGAAGCGGCGCTGCACGCCGGGCGGGCCATCGATACGCATACCCCGCTGGCGCAACTGATCGCGCTCGACGTCGATTTTCACAGCGCCATTCACCGGCTCTCGGGCAACCCCGCAATCGAGGAAATGATCGCGCCGCAGTGGCCGCACATGCGCCGCTCGATGGCGACCGTGCTGGCCGAGCTCGATTACCGCGACAGCGCCTGGGCCGAACACGAAACCATCGCCGCGCAGATTCTGGCCGGTAACGCCAAAGGAGCGGAGGCCGCGGCGTTGGCGCATGCGCAGACCGCGGGACGAATGACGGAGGAAAGACTGAAGGCGACCGACGAAGCCGCTTAGGGAACCGGTCGTCATTCCGGGATGGTCCGAAGGACCAGACCCGGAATCTCGAGATTCCGGGTTCGATGCTTCGCATCGCCCCGGAATGACGAATAAAAAACACACAGGAGGAAACGCCATGAAACTAACGCAGCAGCAGATCGACACATTCAACCGCGAGGGCTGGCTGTTCCTGCCCGAGCTGTTCAGCCCCGAGGAAGTCGCCTATCTCGCCCGCGAGGCCGAGGGCATCTACGACGCCAATCGCCCGGAGGTATGGCGCGAGAAGAGCGGCGCGCCGCGCACAGCCTTTGCGGCGCATCTCTACAACGAGGGGTTCGGCGCTCTCGGCGCCCATCCGCGCATGATCGACCCCGTCGAACAGGTGTTCGGCGAAAAAGTCTACATGCATCAGTACAAGATCAACGCCAAATCGGCCTTCACCGGCGACGTCTGGCAGTGGCACCAGGACTACGGCACCTGGAAGCGCGACGACGGTATGCCCGAGCCGCGCGCGATGAACATCGCGATCTTCCTCGACGAGGTGATGCCGATCAACGGCCCGCTGATGCTGGTGCCGAGAAGCCAGCATGCCGGCGATTTGCCGGCCGCCCATGACCTCGCCACCACGTCCTATCCGCTATGGACACTTGATGAGGCCACCGTGACCCGGCTGGTGAAGGAAGGCGGCATCGTCGCACCGACGGGCAAGGCCGGCGGCATGCTGATGTTCCATGGCAATCTGGTGCACGGCTCAGCCGGCAACATCACGCCGTTTCCGCGCAAGATCGTGTACCTGACCTTGAACGCGGTCTCGAACTACATCCGCACGCCGACCAGGCCGGAATACATCGCCCATCGCGATTTTGCGCCGATCCAGACCGTGGATGACGACGCGCTGCTGCGGCTGGCGCGGGCGCACCGGCAGGCCGCGGAGTAGATTCACACCGTCATTCCGGGGCGACGCGCAAGCGTCGAGCCCGGAATCTCGACATTGTTTTACACTTTTTCCCCTTCGCTCGGGATTCCGTGTTCGCGACTGCGTCGCGCCCCGGAATGACGACCACCCATCGGATCCCCCCATGAACCTTCATCACCTCCTCAACGCCCGCCTCGCGGCCGGCAAGCCGGTTCGCGTCGCGCTGATCGGCGCCGGCAAGTTCGGCTCGATGTTCCTCTCACAAGTGCCGCATACGCCGGGCCTCGAGGTGCCGCTGATCATCGACCTCGATCAGGATCGCGCGCGGGAGGCTTGCCGCACCGTCGGCTGGGACGACGCGCGGATCGCGCGGACCGCCTTCACCGACGACGGCGTGCGCGCCATCGCGGGCGGCGCGATGGACGTGGTGGTGGAAGCCACCGGCAATCCCGCCGTCGGCATCCGGCATGCCCGTGCTGCGATTGCGGCGGGCAAGCATGTCGTGATGGTCAATGTCGAGGCCGACGTGCTGGCAGGCCCGTTGCTCGCCGAGGAGGCCCGCAAGACCGGCGTGGTCTATTCGCTGGCCTATGGCGACCAGCCGGCGCTGACCGCCGAAATGGTGGACTGGGCCCGCGCCACCGGCTTCCGCGTCGTCGCCGCAGGCAAGGGCACCAAGTACCTGCCGGCCTATCACGACGTCACGCCCGATGGCGTCTGGGGCCATTACGGGCTGACGGCGGGCGAAGCGCAATCGGCCGGCATGAACCCGCAGATGTTCAACTCGTTTCTGGACGGCACCAAGTCCGCGATCGAGATGGCGGCGATCGCCAACGCCACCGGGCTGGACGTCCCCACCGGCGGTTTGCTGTTTCCGCCCTGCGGCGTCGACGACCTGCCGCACGTGATGCGGCCGCGCGACAAAGGCGGCGTGCTGGAGAAATCCGGCGTGGTGGAAGTGGTATCGTCGCTGGAACGCGACGGGCGGCCGGTGTTTCGCGACCTGCGCTGGGGCGTTTATGTCGTGCTGGAAGCGCCGAATGACTATGCTGCGGATTGTTTCAAGCAATACGGTCTGAAGACCGACGCCTCCGGGCGATATGCGGCGATGTACAAGCCATACCACCTGATCGGGTTGGAGCTGAACATCTCGGTTCTGTCGGCGGCGCTGCGCAACGAGCCGACCGGTCAGCCGCACGGTTTTCGCGGCGACGTCGCGGCTGTGGCCAAGCGCGACCTGAAAGCGGGTGAGATGCTCGACGGCGAAGGCGGCTACACGGTCTGGGGCAAATTGATGCCGGCCGCAGCCAGCCTTGCCGCCGGCGCGCTGCCGATCGGCCTTGCCCATCGCGTCAAGTTGAAGAACAACATCGCCCACGGCGCGGTGGTGCGCTGGAGCGACGTCGAGGTCGATGCTAACAACGACACCATCAAGACCCGCAAGGCGATGGAGGCGGCGTTCTCCACGCAGGCGTGAAAGCCGGGTCAGGCCTCCTGGGACTGGAAGTGGAATGTTTGTCAGGCTGGCGCCGTTTTTGTTCGTGCTGCTCTGGAGTTCTTCTTTCATTTCGGGAAAGGTCGGATTGCGGCACCTGTCGCCGCTGCTGTTCGTCGCTGTCCGGCTGATCGCCTGCGCGGTTATCCTGACGCTTGCCATGTTCGTACTGCGCCGGTCCTGGCAGCCGCTGGCGAGATGGCGATGGCTGCATTGTGCGGTCGCGGGCTCCCTGCTGAATGCGCTGGGGCTGATGGCGCCGCATGTTGGCCTCATGATCGCGCCGGCAGCCCATATCGCTTTGGTGCAATCGCTGACGCCGCTGATGACGGCGGCGCTCGGCGTGGTGCTGCTGCACGAGCGGTTACGTAGCGCGCAGTGGCTGGGATTGGCGCTCGGGCTGGTCGGCGTCGGCCTCGTGGTCGGCGAGGCAGCGCTGGAGAGCACGGCCCGCTTTCAGGGCCTGGTGCTGGCCTTTGTCGGCGTGATGGGCCTGGTTTCAGGGACGCTCTATTTCGGCCGGTTCTGCCGCGGCCTGCCGCTCTTGCCCGGCGCCACCGTGCAATTTATCTCGGCTGCGGTGGTCTCTTCGCTGGGGGCGTGGCTCATTGAAACGCCGCAGGCCGACTGGACCAGCGCGGCTATCGCAGCCACCGCCTGGGGCGCGCTGATGGTCTCGCTCGGCGGCATGGGGCTCTATTCGGCGATGCTGGTACGCGGCAGCGTGGCCAGCACCAGCGCAAATTTCTATCTGGTGCCAGGAACGGTGGCGGTGCTGGCTTGGCTGCTGCTCGGCGAGCAGCCGAGCCCGCTGGCGATCCTCGGCCTGATCGTAGCGTCTGGCGGTTGCTGGCTGGTCAGCACGAGCAAGGCCGTGCCGCTCGAAGACGCGCATCAATAGCGGCACGCGGCGTCGGAGCTACGGCAGCAGCCGGCTCGACTTGGCTTGCGCGAACCATTTGCGGAACATCGCTTCAGTATCCATCATCTCGGTAAAACCGGCCTGGTTGATCTTCACCGTCGAGACGATCGAGGGCGGCCCCGACTGGGTCTGACCATGGCGCATGCTGTAATCGGCATACTGGAACGACAGGCCGACGAACTCTTCCAGATCAGGTGAAATCAGACCGTGCTTGCGGCGCAGTTCGTTCCACGGCGCGATCCATTTCGGATATTCCTGCGCCAGCGACAGCGGAACCGCGTCGCCCGGCTTCATGCCGAGCGCGTCCGCGATCGCCGGCCAGACGTTCTCCCAGGTAAAGACGTCGCCATTGGTGACGTTGAAGGCCTCGTTTTGCGCCTCCGTCGCTTCGCCCGACCATGCGATGGCACGTGCCAGCAGATCGACGTCGACGGCCTGCGATACCCGCGCGGCGCCGCCGGGATAGTCGAGCGGACGGCCCTGTTCGCGCAGCATCGCGGCGTAAACGCCAAGCGGCGGGATCAGATCCATCGCCCCACCCATGGCGAGACCGACGATCAGCACCGGCCGCAGGATGCTCCAGTGCCAGGTCTTGCGGCGCTGCAGCTCGCGCAAGAAATTTTCCTGCGCCCAGTAGAAGTTCGGCTGCTCGTACATTTCCGAACGACCTTCGCGCGCCGGCACGGTGAGCGGGCGGACGTGGACGCCGTAGGCCTTGGTGCCCTGCAGCAGTGCGACGTGCTTCAGCTGCGGCGCAACCGGCTCGAGCGCGGCCATCAGGTTGCGCAGCATCAGGTCGTTGGTGCGGATCTGGCTGGGATCGCGCCAGCCATCGACCAGGCTCGGCGCTTCATAGAGCGCGGCGTAGATCAGGTGGGTTGCGCCCTGCAGTTCGGCTGCGGCGCGCAGGCATTGTGCGGGGTCGGTAAGGTCGATCGGAACGTGGCGGGCACCGTAGAGCTCGCGCGGCCTGCGGCGGGCCAGCGCCACAACGTCGCAGCCATCCAACGCGCCGAAGTGCCGCAACGCGGCATTTCCGACCAGCCCCGTCGCGCCTGCGACCACGACTTTCTTCCTGTCAGGCATTTCTTCAACTCCGGCACCGGTTGCTGCCTTTCCCTAGCAGACCGCCGCCGGCAGCGTCAGCGCGACCTCGGTCTTTCGTCAGATAAGGCATGCGGGCTGCCTTGTATCCGGCGTCTGTTCGCAACTGCGGTCACGGCAGAGCCCTTGATTATCGCCCCCCGATTGGTCATCCTGACCGAGGTCCATCAATTCGGGGGCTTGCATCGAAGACCAAGAGCCTCGGTTTCAGGGCCCATATTCTCAATCACCAGTCCATCACCGGCCAGCGGCGAACACCAAAACGACATTCAAGATCGTTGCCCCTGGTCATGTATCGGCAAACACAGAGGGGAAGCGCATGAAACGTCGTGATTTCTTGAAGGTCAGTGGTGTCGGTCTCGCTGCGAGTGCGGTTGCCGCACCCGCAATTGCCCAGACCAACCCTGAGATAAAGTGGCGGCTGACGGCGAGTTGGCCGAAGGCGCTCGATACGCTCTACGGCGGCTGCGAATATTTCGTCAAACGCGTCGCCGAAATCACCGACAACAAATTCCAGATTCAGTCGTTTGCGGCCGGCGAAATCGTGCCGGGCCTGCAGGTGCTCGACGCGGTCGCCAACGGCACCGTCGAGATGGGCAATACCGCGCTGTATTACTACTGGGGCAAGAACCCCGCTTTCACCTTCGGCACGTCGCTGCCGTTCGGCCTCAACACGCGGTCGCACATTTCATGGCTGCGGTTCGGCGGTGGCACCGAAATGCTCAACGACCTGCTGAAGGAATACAACACCGTCGGCATTCCGACCGGCTCCACCGGCGCCCAGATGGGCGGCTGGTTCCGGAAGGAAATCAAGTCGATGGAAGACTTCAAAGGCCTGAAATTCCGCGTCGGCGGATTCGCAGGCACCATCATCGCCAAGGTCGGAGGCGTGCCGCAGCAGATCGCCGGCGGCGACATCTATCCGGCGCTGGAAAAAGGCACCATCGACGCCGCCGAATGGGTCGGACCGTACGACGACGAAAAGCTCGGCTTCGTGAAAGTGGCAAAATACTATTATTATCCGGGTTGGTGGGAAGGCACCGGCCAGGGCCACAACATCATGAACATCGACAAGTGGAACGCGCTGCCGAAGCATTATCAGGCCGCGATCGAAACCGCTTCGTACGATACGTTCACGTGGGTGACCGGCAAGTATGACTACGTCAACCCGCCGGCGCTGAAGCGTCTGCTGGGGGCAGGCGCGATCCTGAAGCCGTTCCCGCAGGAAGTGCTGGAAGCCTGCTACAGTGCCGCCAACGATATCTACGCGGATCTGTCGAAGACCAATCCGCACTTCAAAAAGCTGTATGCGAGCCTCTCCGCCTTCAGAAGCGAGTCGCTGGCGTGGAATCAAGTCGCGGAATTGAGCTACGACAGCTTCATGATGCGGATGCGCACGCGTACCTGATACAGCTAATCAAGACAGCAAAAAGCCCCGGAGATTTCTCCGGGGCTTTTCATTGGTGTTCGATCCGCCTTTGTCTCAGTTCTCGCTGTCGCCGAGCGCCGCGGCGAGCTTGTCGTAATACTTTCCAACCAGATCGATATTGCCCTTGTTCTCGATCGCCGGCGGGGGTGTCTTCAGCGCATCGTTGAGATCGGCCAGCGCTTCCTTCTTGTCCTTGGCGGACATCTTCGTGTCGGCCTGAACCTGGCCGATCTGGGCCTTGATCACGGCCTCGGAGCCGACATATTTCTTGGTCGCGAAATCAAAGCCGC
The DNA here is from genome assembly GCA_038244925.1 of Hyphomicrobiales bacterium. Lineage (GTDB taxonomy): Bacteria > Pseudomonadota > Alphaproteobacteria > Rhizobiales > Xanthobacteraceae > Bradyrhizobium. The sequence goes on from JBBRSX010000086.1 coordinate 24,746, forward strand.
CCAGCACCAGGCTGATGTTGTCGGCGACTGTGTTGTATTCCTCGTAGCCGGCAAAGCCGGCCTTCTTGGCGGCGGCGTCGAGCTGCGCGTCGACCTTCGGATCCGGCTTGGCGTTCTCCGGAATCTTGTCGGTGATGGCGTCAATGTCCTTTTGCCCGGCCAGCAGATTCTCGATCTGCTTGTCGGTCAGCGCGATCTGCTTGAGGGGCGGCGCGGCCTGCTGCTTCGGCGCGGGCGCCATCTTGGCCTGCGCCAGCACGTCGGAGCTGGAAACGGCCGATATCGCAAAAGCGAGGCTGGCAACACTCAACACGGTGGCGAAGCGGCGGACGATCTCACGCATGGCAGTCTCCTGAAGGCTTTTCGGGATGGTTGTTGGTCGCGGCAACTTCTTGAATGGGTCCGATGCGACCCGGGGACGCTTCAACGGATGCCGGCGAATCTGCCGGCAAAACGTGGCGGAAACAAATTCGGGTTCAGTTTAGCGTCGGTTTTCTGAACCGGGGATGATCGCTTCCGGACCCGCACCTCACCGTCGCACACGAATACGGCCGGTGCGGTATTCAACATTGCTCCAGGACGCCGGGCGAAGCTGCTTGAACGCTGCGCGTCGGGGCAGGCATTGAACTGATCCGCGGTTACCCTAGCCGAGCGAGATCCACGGTCCGTGCGACGCCTGCATTCAAAGCGGAATAATGGAACTCGGAATTACCACGACTTGGTTACGGACAGCGAAGCGATCGAACAGCATCGCATCAACGCCGGCTGCGAAGCAGCTCCGAACAACAAAAACGCCGCCTCCCCGAAGGGAAGCGGCGTTTTGTTTGATCATGACACGTAAAGAGGAATTGCTTTGTCCTTGGCAGGCCTGGCAGCGACCTACTCTCCCAGGGCTTAAGCCATAGTACCATTGGCGCTGAGGAGTTTAACGGCCGAGTTCGGGATGGGATCGGGTTCAAGCTCCTCGCTAGAACCACCAGGCCGGCGAAGGA
>JBBRSX010000087.1:0-25368 GCA_038244925.1 Hyphomicrobiales bacterium
ACCTGGAGCGTGAGCTGTCGACACTTGCCCGCAAGGCGGTGAAGGAGCTGATGATCTCCAAGAAGAAGTCGGTCAAGGTCACCGAGAAGTCCCTCGAGGAGTTTCTCGGCGTGCCGAAGTACCGCTACGGCGAGATCGAGAGCGAGCCGCAGGTCGGTATCGTGACAGGCCTGGCCTGGACCGATGTCGGTGGCGAGTTGCTGACCATTGAAGGCGTCATGATGCCCGGCAAGGGCAAGATGACGGTCACGGGCAACCTGCGCGACGTGATGAAGGAGTCGATCTCGGCGGCGGCGTCGTTTGTCCGCTCGCGGGCGATCAACTACGGCATCGAGCCGCCGCTGTTCGACCGCCGCGACATCCACGTCCACGTGCCGGAGGGGGCGACCCCGAAGGACGGACCGTCGGCGGGTGTTGCGATGGCGACCGCCATCATCTCGGTCATGACCGGAATTCCGGTCCGGCACGATGTCGCCATGACCGGCGAGATCACGCTGCGCGGCAGGGTTCTGCCGATCGGCGGCCTGAAGGAAAAGCTGCTCGCGGCCGCACGCGGCGGCATCAAGACGGTGCTGATCCCGGAGGATAACGCCAAGGATCTCACGGAGATTTCCGATGCGATCAAGGGCGGTATGGAGATCATCCCGGTCGCCCGGCTCGACGACGTCCTCCCCAGGGCGCTGGTGCGCACGCCGGTGCCGATCGTCTGGGAAGAGGACACCAAGGTGCCGGTCAAGTCCGACGGCGCGGACGAGGCGGCAGGCGGCCTGACAGCCCACTGAGGGAAGCAAATATGACTGAAAACGGCGCCCTTAGGGGCGCCGTTTTTGTTGCTCTGGCTGGTTGCGCCAAGGGGCGGCGCGGGGCTAAACAGGCGTTGTTAAGGGCGGCTCTTGCGCCCGCGAAGCTCCGCAATTGCGGGCGGAACGACGAAACGAAGCGGCCTCGCTATGGGGGCCGTGATCTTGGGGCGATTAGCTCAGCGGTAGAGCATTCCCTTTACACGGGACAGGTCGGCGGTTCGATCCCGTCATCGCCTACCAACCTTCGCGCTGCGCGCTACGGCTCGGCGAGCCGGGCGCAAAGCGCGAAGGCTGTCGCGCCGAAGCTCGAAGAGCGAAGGCGGACTGTTGGCGGATTGTCACCGCTGCTCTATCAAGCTGGCTTCGCAGGCGAGTTCTGTCCATGCCACATCCACTCACGGCCGACCTGCGAAGCCTCGGACTGAAAACCGGGGACACCGTTCTGGTTCGCTGCGCGGCCAAGGCGATCAAGGTGGCGAGCGGCAGTCCGGCGACCGCGCTGTTCGACGGCATCATGGAAACGATCGGGCCATCGGGCACGGTGGTGACGCTGGCTTTCACGCCCGACTTCTACTTCTGGCAAAAAAGCCGGGCTGCGCAATTTCCGTTTCACCCCAAGGCAAAGTCCGAAACCGGGGCCTTCACGCAAATCCTGCTGGATCAGCCCGGGGCCGTTCGAAGCCGGCATCCGACCAATTCGTTTGCAGCGCTTGGGCCGAATGCCGAGGCGATCGTGCGTGGCCACGACGAGAACGCCACGGCGTTTTATCCGATCAAGAACCTGATCGACGTCGGCGGCAAACTGCTGCTGGTCGGCTGCATCGAATCCAGTCCCGGCTTCAGCACAGTGCACCGGGTCCAGGAGGACCTCGGGTTGGCCGACAGGACGCTGCTGAGCCGAAAGCGAATCTGCGCGGTGCAGGACGGCGATCACATCAGGTGGTTCGAACGGCGCGACGTTTCCGGATGCAGTACGGGATTCGGAAAGTTTTATCGCGATTACGAAGCCGCTGATATCCTGCGCCGCGGCACCGTCGGCGGCGCGGCTTCCATTTTCGCCGATGCGGCTGCGGCCTACGCGGTTGAACGCCCGATCCTGGCGCAAGACCCGACGGCGGCCTTTTGCGACGATCCGCATTGCACGTCCTGCGGTCTGCGGACCTATTCGCCGGCGCGGATGGCGCGGTTCTTCCTGTCGGTGCCGCTGAAGAGTGCGCGCCGCATCGCTAGAATAATGGGATGATCGAAACCACGCACATCTCGGTGTCGATCGATCCCGACCATCCGGTGCCGCTCGGTGGGCGGGCAGGCGGGGCGCGCATCACCGCGGATGTTCACGATTCCCTGGAAACCAATATTCTAGCGATCTTCGAGACCGGCATGTGCAAGGCGATTTTCATTTCCATCGATGCCGTCTTTGTCGGCCGCGAACTCAGCGATGCGCTGTTGCAAGCCTGCGCCGGTTTTGGCATCGATCCGCAAGCCGTGCTGATCGTGGCGAGCCACACCCATTCCGCGCCGGCGCTGGAAAGCACAAAACCGCTGCTCGGCGCGCGGTGCGACGTTCATTTCGCAAGCGTGCGGGACAGGCTGGTCGCGGCGGTGTCCGGCGCACTGGCTGCAAAGCCAAAACCGGCGACGCTGCGCAAGGGCCGGGCGATCGCGCAGGCGAGCGCCAATCGGCGGCTGCCGCGAACCCTTCCGCAACTGACCGCCGGTGGTCTGCGGTTCGAAAAAACCATCATGGCGCCCAACGCCGACGGCCCTGTCGATCCCAACATCACCGCTTGGGTCATTGCAGGCGAGACGACCGCTGTGCTCTGGCACTACACCTGTCATCCCAGCGGATTTCCCGACGAATTGAAGATCAGCGCCGACTATCCCGGCATGGTTCGCCACGCTTTGCGGCAGCGGTTTGGCCAGGACACGGCGGTAATTTTCCTGCAGGGGTTTGCCGGCGATGTCAGACCGATCAGCGCGGCGTCGCCGGGCGGCATTGCCACGCGGCTGCGGGAGTTGGCGCAAGGTCCGCGCTTTCATGACATGGCCATGGTTGGCTGGCTCGGATGGTGCTCAATGATTTCGGACGGCGCGATGCGGGCGATCGATTCAGCGCGGCCGGTCGATGACGTTGCGCCGGCGGTGGGGAGGATATCGTCGATGCCGCTTGACGCGCTGCTCGTCGGCGCCGATCGCCGTCGTGCCGTTGAAATTCAGCACCTCAACGCGCTTGGCGAATGTTTCGTCGCCGTCAGCGCCGAGCCGTTGCTGGGATTGCGGGAGCTTTGCCCGGCCGGCGCGATTCCGGTTGGCTACAGCCGTGACGTCTTCGGCTACTGGCCGCGCGAGATGCAGATCAGCCAGGGCGGATACGAGGTGAATACCTTCAAGCAATGGTTCGGCATTCCCCACCCATGGCGGAACGGCCTAGACCAGGTATTTTCCGGGCTCGTCGCATAAGTCATCACCAGCCGAATTGCAGGATTTTACCGGGAGAGCAGAGATGGATACCCCTCGAGGTCACGACCAGAACGCCGACCAGATCGCCTACTGGAACGGGCCGGGCGGCCAGCGCTGGGCCGATCGGCAGGCGGCGCAGGATATTCTGCTACGGCCGATTGCCGATCTCCTGATGGACCGCGCCAGGCCGGTGGCCGGTGAGCGCGTGATGGACGTCGGCTGCGGCAGCGGCGCCACCACGATTTTGTTCGGGCAAAAGGTCGCGCCGTCCGGCCACGTATTCGGCATCGACGTCTCCGGCCCGATGCTGGAGCGGGCGCGGCAGACGGCACCGAAGGATCTGCCGGTCGATTTCGCGCTGGCCGATGCCACGGTCCATCCGTTCGATCCGCAAAGCTTCGATCTGCTGGCGTCCCGGTTCGGCGTGATGTTCTTTGCCGATCCGGCGCTGTCGTTCACCAACCTGCGCAAGGCGTTGCGGCCGTCGGGACGGCTGGCGTTCGCCTGCTGGCGCGAGCCAAAGGAGAATCCGTTCTTCATGGCGCCGCTTCAGGCGGTCTACAAGCACGTGCCGAAATTGCCGCCGCAGGGGCCGGAAGATCCCGGGCCGTTCGCGTTTGCCTCGGAGGCGCGCGTCAATCGGGTGCTGAGTGCCGCCGGCTTCACCGGCATAGCGATGGAGCCGTGCAACCTCGCGCTCGACGTTGCGATCGGTCGTGGTCTCGAGGCGGCGGTGCAGGGCGCGTTCGAAATCGGCCCTGCGAGCCGCGCGCTGGAAGGCCATCCGCCGGAGACCCGCGCTGCTGCTACGAATTCGGTGCGTGAAGCGCTGGCAGCCTACGCCAAGAGCGACACGGTGCCGCTGCCGGCATCGATCTGGATCGTGACGGCGAAGGCCTCGTAGTTGAACTTCTGTAGCCCGGATGAGCGCAGCGTCATCCGGGACCACAGTAACACCCCCCGGGATGTCGCTGCGCTCATCCGTTCTACCAGGGCTAAACGGCTACGACGGCTAAACCCTACTTTGCATGGGGTTGTTTTCGAGATTTTGCGTCGGGGTAGCGAACCTAAGCCTTCTCTTCCCAGATCATCGCCAGATGCACGATGGTCTCGGCGGCCTTTTCCATGTCCTGGCGGCTGACCCATTCCAGCCGCGAATGGAAGGCGTGTTCGCCGGCGAAGATGTTGGGGCAGGGCAGGCCCATCGCCGACAGCCGCGAGCCGTCGGTGCCGCCGCGGATCGAGCTGCGCACCGGTTTCAATCCGGCGCGGCGGATCGCCTCGATGGCGTAGTCGACGGTCTGCGGGTATTGGTCGATCGCCTGCTTCATGTTGCGGTATTGCGGCTTGACTTCCATCCGGTAGGTCGAGCGCGGATAGGCTTTCATCACGTCCTTGACGATGCCTTCCAGCAGCGCTTCTTTTTCCTTCAGGCCTTCGTCGTTGAAATCGCGCACGATGAAGCCGATCGTCGCTTTCTCCAACGCGCCGGATATGCCGATCGGATGCAAAAAGCCTTCCTTGCCCTCGGTGGTCTCGGGCGAACAGGTGTTTTTGGGCAGGCGATCGACGATGGCGGCCGCGATCTTGATCGCGTGCTCCATCTTGCCCTTGGCAAAACCGGGATGGGTCGAGACGCCTTCGATGGTGATGGTGGCACCGTCGGCTGAAAAGGTTTCGTCCTCGATATTTCCCGCAGTCTCGCCGTCCATCGTATAGGCGAAGTCGGCGCCGAGCTTTTTCAGGTCGACCTTGTCGACGCCGCGGCCAATCTCTTCATCCGGCGTGAACAGGATCTTGATGGCGCCGTGCTTGATTTGCGGGTTCGCAATCAGGAACTGGGCGGCATCCATGATTTCGGCCAGACCCGCCTTGTTGTCGGCGCCGAGCAGCGTTTTGCCGTCGGTGGTGATGATGTCGTGGCCGATCTGGTCGGCCAGCGCAGGATGATCGGCCGCGCGGATCACCTGGCTCGGATCGGCCGGCAGCACGAGATCGCCGCCGCGGTAGTTCTTCACGATCTGCGGCTTGACGTTGGCGCCGGTGCAGTCGGGCGAGGTGTCCATGTGCGAGCAGAAGCAGATCGCCGGCACCTTCTTTTCGGTGTTCGCCGGGATGGTCGCGTAGACATAGCCATGCTCGTCGAGATGGGCGTCGGCAACGCCCATCGCCAGCAATTCCGCAGCCAGCAGGCGACCGAGGTTCTTCTGCTTCTCGGTGGAAGGGCAGGTCGGCGATTCCGGATCGGACTGGGTGTCGATCACGACATAGCGCAGGAAGCGCTCGGTCACGCTGTGGGTGAATTCGATGTCGGTCGCCATTTTTGTCGTTATTTTTGTCATGGGCTCAATCTATCCGTCGAAGGAAGCGCGATCCAGCATCAACGCCTGCGCACCAGCAGGACGATCGCGACAGTATTCCCGCCGTCAGGCGCACCATCGTGAAGCTGCCCGCGTTCGGCTAAAATAGAAGGGCCGTCCCGGTCCGATCAGGTCCGGAATGGCGCAAAGCCTGTCGGACGTGGAACGCGAGATCAGACCGCTTCCTTGAGTTCCTTGGCGGCGCGGAAGGTGACCTTCTTGCTGGCCTTGATCTGGATCGCCTCGCCGGTGGCGGGGTTGCGGCCCATGCGGGCGGCGCGCTTGCGGACCTGGAGGATACCGAGGCCGACGATGCGGATCCGCTCGCCCTTTTTCAGGTGCTTTGCGATTCTGCCGACCATGTCGGTCAGAATAGCCTCGGCGGCCTTCTTCGACAATTCGTGCTCTTCCGCGATATCCGCCGCCAGATGCTTCAGGGTGACGGTGGCTGGACTCGCTGCTTTCTTCGCCATATCTGGCCCTCCTCGTTGGTGAACGGCTTGCGTTCCGATGCAGCCGGAACAGACAAGATTCAAGAAACCCAAGCGTATCAGGCCTTAAACGATTCGAGGGGCGGCTGCCTACGCTGTTATGCCTGAAAACAGGCCGCTTTTTGCATCGACATCGCAGAAACGCCCATTTGGCGAGGGGATTCGCAACGTCCTTGACTAACAGGGGACGGGCCTTTATGCCCTCGGTTCTGCGCGGATCACGGGTTGATCACGGCATCCGCGGGAGTAGCTCAGTTGGTTAGAGCGCCGCCCTGTCACGGCGGAGGCCGCGGGTTCGAGTCCCGTCTCTCGCGCCAGTTTTCAATAGCTTAACGGCGATCCTCAAGACTCCGCCCAAACAATCCGCCCAAACAAAAAGGCCGCCCAATGGGCGGCCGTTTTTATTCCAATCAAATTTTTCAGGTTTAGCGGACCGTCGACAGGTCCGAGCTGGTGACAACCACCGGCTTGCCCGCCTTCACGACATGGGCGGTCTGGGTGAAATCCGAACCGGTACGGGCCGAGATGCCGAAGCCCGCCACCGCAATGCCGGCGACCAGCGCGACGATCACGATCTTCAGGTGGGTGCCCCGGTCCGCAGAGTGAATCGAGTGGTTCATGGTAGCCTCCCGGGCGTGTGTTCCGCCCTCTGACAGGAAGACAATTACGCCCGGTCTGTTTCCGGATGGTTTCGCGGCTTCCTCAAAATGGTTTCATCTGTTGCTTTTTTGACCCGGTTTCTTGCCCGGTTCTTGCCCGGCTTGCGGAAAACCGCGGTTCAGCCGAAAACGTCGCCCAAGCGCGGTAACGGCGTCGGGAGAAAAACAATAATGAAAACAGCGAGACTGACCCGCAGGGGTCTATTGGGCAGGGGTCTCTTGGGAGTGGCTTCCGCTACCTGGGCCACCAGCATCCTCGGCAAGTCTGCCAAGGCCGCCGCCGAATTCGACTTCAAGCTCGGCGTCAATACGCCGGAAACCCACCCCCTCACGATTCGCCTGACCGAAGCGGCCAAGGCGATCGGCGTGCAATCCTCCGGCCGGCTGAACATCACGGTGTTTGCCAACAGCCAGCTCGGCGGCGATCCCGAGATGCTCTCGCAGGTCCGCTCCGGCGGTATAGACCTGCTGGCTGTCCCCAGCCTGACGCTGTCGATCCTGGTGCCGATGTCGGGCCTGCCCAGCATTGGTTTTGCATTCCAGTCCTATGACCAGGTGTGGGCGGCGATGGATGGCGGCGTCGGCGAGGTCGTGCGCGAGGCCATCGGCAAGGCCGGGATCGTTCCGATGAAGAAAATCTGGGACAACGGTTTTCGCCAGATTACCTCGTCGTCGAGCCGCCAGCTCAACAGCGTCGACGACCTCAAGGGATTCAAGATCCGCGTTCCCGTCACGGCGCTGCTGACGTCGCTGTTCTCCGGGCTCGGCGCCATGCCGTCGAGCATCAGCTACAACGAATTGTACTCGGCGCTGCAGACCCACATCGTCGAGGGGCAGGAGAATCCGCTGGCGCAGATATCGACCGGCAAGCTCTACGAGGTGCAGAAATACTGCGCGCTGTCGAACCATTGCTGGAGCGGCTACTGGATCGTCGGCAACCGCCGCGCGCTGGAAGGCTTGCCCGCCGATCTGCGCGAAATCGTCAGCAGCCATTTCGACGTGGCGGCGCTCAAGGAGCGCGCCGACCTGCTGGAAATGGACCGTTCGCTGCAGGCTGAACTGACCACCAAGGGCATGACCTTCAACACGCCCGATCCGGTTCAGTTCAGAGCCGCTTTGGTCAAAGCCGGCTTCTACGCGCAGTGGCAGAAGACCTATGGCGAACAGGCCTGGGCGCAGTTGGAGAAATACACGGGCAAGCCGACCTGAGGGCGTGTACGCGCAAGCTGGGCGCGATTTTTGTTACTTCAACGCCAGGCTGGTGCAATACCATGAGATTTCGTTAACTCTCCAACCGTGTGTCAGTCCGGCCTCCGTGCACTGGCCGTAGGTTTTGTAGTTGCCGACGTTTCGGCACGTCTTCAGCTCGCCCGCTGGATATCGCTGCGGATCGTGCGCGCGGCCAGGATAAACAGCAGTGCGCCGACCGAGGTCGTCACCGCGGCCGACAACAGCGAATAGCGCACGGCGTTGGCGCCATAATCGTTCTTCAGCGCATCGTTGATCATGCCGACGGCGAGCGGGCCGACGCCCTGGCCGAAGCAGGTCGCGGTCAAGGCGATGATCGCGGATGCCAGCGCCCGCATGCTCGGCTTCGCCACGGTCTGCGCGATCGCAAAGATCGGGCCGAGGTGAAAGCCGACCAGGAACGAGGTCAGCGAAAGGGCGGCGACCATGGTCGTAAAATCCTGCGTCAGCATGCAGACGGCAAACACTGGCCCGGCCAAAAACGATGTGATCGCCGGCGCCCACAATTTCCAGCGGTCGTCACGCCGGCTGATCCGCGCCACCACCAGGCCCCCCACCAGCGTGCCGGCCATTCCCGCGAGACCCTTGAATGTGCCGGCATAGGTGCCGATCTCGGCTCTGGACAGATGATGCACCCGCGCCAGGAACGGCGGGATCCAGGCCGCGGTGGCGTAGTTGGTGTAGGTGGTCAGGCAAAAGCCGATCAGCACGATGATAAAGCTCCGCTGCGAGGCGAGGAAACCGAGCGTCGGTCCGATCGGCTCCGGCGCAAAGGTCTCGGCCATGGCGCCGCGCTTCGGCTCGGAGATCGTCAGCCACAGCACCGCGGCCAGCGCGATGCCGGGCAGGCCGGCGCTGAAGAATGCCATCCGCCAGCCATAGTGCTGGTTGACATAGCCGCCGATGAAATAGCCGAGGAAGATGCCGAGATAGGTGCCGATGGCGAAGATGCCGAGCGCCCGCGGCCGCTCGTTCTTGGCGAAGAGATCGGCGATCAGCGACTGCGAGGCCGGACTGCTGGCGGATTCGCCGATGCCGACGCCCATGCGGGCGAAGGCGAGACTGGTGACGCTGGTGGCCATGCCGCACAGGAACGTCATCGCGCTCCAGAACGCGAAAGCCGCGGCCACGATGTTGCGGCGGTTGACCCGATCGGCAACCCGCGCAATCGGAATCCCGACCAGCGAATAGAACAGCACGAAGCCGAAGCCCGCGAGCAGGCCCATCATGGTGTCGCTGAGCCCAAATTCCTTTTTGATCGGCTCGATCAGGACGTTGAAGATGGTGCGGTCGAGGAAGTTCAGCGCGTAGACGATGGTCAAGATGCCGAGCACGTAATAGCGCCGCGCCGAGGATTTGGCGGTGGCATTGACGTCTGCGGCCACCTGCGGCGCGAAATCGACCATGGTTTCCCTCTCGAATTTTTCTAAAGCCGAACGTGTGGCGTCACGCCTCTCGAATGAAATTTCCCGCCTCGAATTCGACCGGCGCGGCCGTCTGGTCGAACGAGACCCCGACGGGATCGCGGCCGGCTTCCATCGCCGCGAGCTGCTCGCTGAGCAGGCGCCGGACCATCAGGATGCCGCGGTCGGTCTGGCCAAAGTGCTCTTCCGAATGCACCGTCACCGGGCCCTGGCCGACCTGGGCCTCGTAGTCGCCGGGGAATTGCTGGTGCTCCTGTTCGGTCAAATCCCACCAGAACTTGCCGTTGAGCTTTGAGCGCATCCGCCCGATGTCGCCCGAATTCTTGACCCGGCCGGCGACGTAAATACGAAAGGTCGTATCGTCGATCGGCAAGGTCCAGCCGATCGATTCGACGCGGGCGAATTGCGCGACGCGCGGATTGGGCACCACGCGCAGCGTGGGGAGGGCGGCTTCGGTTACCCGGTAGAAAATCTTGCCGTCGTCCTGCTTGCGGATCGAACGCACGGTGATGCCGCGGGCTGAGGTCTCGAACTTCACCTCCGGCATCGAGGCCATCATGTTGGTGAACTGCGGCCCCGAGAACGACCCGTGCAAAACCGGCACGTGGTAGGGATCGACCACATTTTCGAAATGCTGCAGCCAGTTGCAGGGGATGACGGCCGGACCGCCGCCGCCGATCGAGGAATCATCGGCCTCGACGAACTCGCCGTCGTCCATGTTCTCCAGGCATTCGTAAGCCGGCAGTACAGGCTTTTTCTCGGCTGGTCCGAGATAGGCGAAGATCAGGCCGTAGCGCTCCTGCACCGGGTACCAGGGCTGGCGCACCTTGTCCTTGAACAGGCCGCCCTCGGGTTCGCAGGGCTGTTCGAGGCAGTGGCCTTCGGTGTCGAATTTCCAGCCGTGATAGCAGCAGCGGATGCCGTCTTCCTCGACCTTGCCGTAATAGAGCGTGGTGCCGCGGTGGCAGCAGCGGGCGTGCAGCAGGCCGACCCGCGCGTGCTTGTCGCGGAAAAGCACCAGATCCTCGCCGAGGATGCGTACTTTTCTGGGGATATCGGTGGCGTCGCCAACCAGACCGACAGGGTGCCAGTAGCGGCGCAGCAGTTCGCCCATCGGCGTGCCGCGGCCGACCGAGGTCAACTCGGTCCGGGTGGTGGACGGCTTCATGGCGTAGCCGGTCCCGAGATCGCGATCCCGCTGAGTGATATTCACAACCGTTTCCTCCCGCCGCGGCTTTTGGCGCCACGGTCGTCTTGCGTTCTCTGCAAATTGAACTTTAGATCGATGACAATGTCAACGATCTCTAAAAATTTGGCCACGCAAAACTTGGTCAGGAAAAACTTGGCCAGGCAGAACTTGGCCAGGCAGAACTTGGCAGAGGCAAGCTTTGTTGGCAGAGCTTGGCGATGAGCCAGAAACCGAAGAGGCCGGCTGCGCCCGAGCCGGCGGCAGTCAACGATGCCGAACTAGCGCCGATCACGGCGATGACGTCGTCGCGGCTGATGGTACTGGCCAACCTGCTCAAGCGCGGCGCGATCCTGCGCTACAAGCGGCTGGCCGGGCTGTCCTCGGTGGAGTTCGGCCTGGTGGCCTCGCTGGGGCGGCGCCCGCCGATGAGCGTGGCCCGGCTCGCGGAGGCCGTCGGCATGGATAAGGGCCAGATCAGTCGGGCGCTGGCCGAGCTGGTCGCGCGCAAGCTGGTCGCCAAGGCTGATAACCCCCGAGATAACCGGGAGACGCTGGTCTGCCTCACCAAAGCCGGCCTCGCCGCGCATGATGTCATCGTGGCCGGCGCACAGGAGCGCAACCGGCGGCTCCTGGAACACCTCAGCAAGGCGGATCTGGCACTGCTGCTCACCCAGATCGATCGCCTGACCGCGACCGCCGCCGAAATGCTCGCCGCCGAGAAAGATTTGAGCTGACCTTTCCGCAGAATTGCGGGCATCGAATGGTGCCCCTCGCAGAGGTTGGCGACAGCGGGAACACGCCACTTTTCGGAGTTATCCCGACGCCGGACCGGTGCATGAAACCGTCAAGAGACCTTGTCTTGCGCCCCCTGTTGCGCTGCGCTAAGCCACAAGAACAATTCCAATCAGCGAATCTGCGGCTCCGAAACCGCAGGAAAAGGCACCGCCGATGAACGGCATCCTGCAGAATTACCTTCCACTTGTGGTGTTTATCGCCGTCGCCGGCCTGATCGGTCTGGTGCTGCTGATTGCCCCGTTCCTGGTCGCGTTCCAGCAGCCGGATCCGGAAAAGCTGTCCGCCTATGAATGCGGATTCAACGCTTTCGATGACGCTCGCATGAAATTCGACGTTCGCTTCTATCTGGTCGCGATCCTTTTCATCATCTTCGACCTCGAAGTGGCGTTCCTGTTTCCGTGGGCGGTGGCGTTCGGCAAGCTCGGCGTCACCGGGTTCTGGTCGATGATGGTGTTCCTGGCCGTGCTGACGGTCGGCTTTGCCTATGAATGGAAGAAAGGCGCGCTCGAATGGGATTGAGCCCGACACTTACCGCAGCGTCTTCGCCGGCGATCGCGCCGGCGCCGAAGGGCATTCTCGATCCTGCCACCGGCAAGCCGGTCGGAGCCAATGATCCGTACTTCCTCGAGGTCAACCACGAACTCTCGGACAAGGGCTTCTTTGTTGCCGCCGCCGACGATCTCGTCACCTGGGCGCGCACGGGATCGCTGATGTGGATGACCTTTGGTCTGGCCTGTTGCGCGGTCGAGATGATGCAGGTCTCGATGCCGCGTTACGACGTCGAGCGGTTCGGCTTCGCGCCGCGCGCCTCGCCGCGGCAGTCCGACGTCATGATCGTCGCGGGCACGCTGACCAACAAGATGGCGCCGGCGCTGCGCAAGGTCTACGACCAGATGCCCGAGCCGCGCTACGTGATCTCGATGGGGTCGTGCGCCAATGGCGGCGGCTACTATCACTACTCCTATTCGGTCGTGCGCGGCTGCGACCGCATCGTGCCGATCGACATCTACGTGCCCGGCTGCCCGCCGACGGCGGAAGCGCTGCTCTACGGCGTGCTGCTGCTGCAGAAGAAGATCAGGCGCATCGGGACCATCGAACGCTAAGGTTTTAAGCTAATGGACGACGGCAAGCTCGACGCCTTGGGGCAGACGATTGTTAGCGCGCTTAAGGGGGCGGCCAGCGCCCATTCGGTCGCGTTCAACCAGCTCACCGTCGCGGTGGATGCCGGCAGAATCGTCGATGTCGTAAAATTCCTGCGCGACGATCCCGGCTGCCGCTTCGTCAACTTCACCGACATCACGGCCGTCGACTATCCAGGCCGCGAGAAGCGCTTCGACGTCATCTATCACTTTCTGTCACCGACGTTGAACGAACGCATTCGCCTGCGCGCCGAAGCCGACGAGAACACGCAGGTGCCGTCGATCATCGACGTGTTTCCCGGCGCCGATTGGTTCGAGCGCGAGTGCTACGACCTCTACGGCGTGATCTTCACCGGCCATCCCGACATGCGGCGGCTGCTGACCGATTACGGCTTTGATGGCCATCCGCTGCGCAAGGACTTTCCGCTCACCGGTTTCGTCGAGGTCCGCTACGACGACCAGGAGAAGCGGGTGATCTACGAGCCGGTCCGGCTCAACCAGGAATTCCGCAAATTCGATTTCCTCTCGCCATGGGAAGGCGCGGACTATCCGCTGCCGGGCGACGAGAAGGCTGAGCCGAAGGCCTGACCATGAACGAACAGAATCTTCGAAATTTCACCATCAACTTTGGGCCCCAGCACCCCGCTGCCCATGGCGTCTTGCGTCTCGTTCTTGAACTGGACGGTGAAGTCGTCGCACGCGTCGATCCGCATATCGGTCTCTTGCATCGCGGTACAGAAAAACTGATCGAGCAGAAGACCTACCTGCAGGCGATCCCGTATTTCGACCGGCTCGATTACGTAGCCCCGATGAATCAGGAGCATGCCTTCTGCCTCGCGGCGGAAAAACTGCTCGGGATCACCGTGCCGCGCCGCGGGCAGTTGATCCGCGTGCTCTATTGCGAGATCGGCCGCATTCTTTCTCACTTGCTCAATGTCACCACGCAGGCGATGGACGTCGGCGCGCTGACCCCGCCGCTGTGGGGCTTTGAAGAGCGCGAAAAGCTGATGGTGTTCTACGAGCGCGCCTCCGGCTCGCGCATGCATGCGGCCTATTTCCGCCTCGGCGGCGTGCATCAGGATCTGCCGCCGAAACTGGTCGATGATATCGATGCCTGGTGCGATCCGTTCCTGCAGGTCGTCGCAGATCTGGAAACGCTTTTGACCGGCAACCGCATCTTCAAGCAGCGCAACGTCGATATCGGCGTGGTGTCGCTGAAGCAGGCCTGGGAGTGGGGTTTCTCCGGCGTCATGGTTCGCGGCTCCGGTGCTGCCTGGGATCTGCGCAAGTCGCAACCTTACGAATGCTACGCCGAGATGGATTTCGACATTCCGATCGGCAAGAACGGCGACTGCTACGACCGCTACTGCATCCGCATGGAAGAGATGCGCCAGTCGGTGCGCATCATGAAGCAGTGCATCCAAAAGCTGCGTGCGCCCGAAGGGCAGGGGCCTGTCGTGGTCGAGGACAACAAGATCGCGCCGCCGCGCCGCGGCGACATGAAGCGCTCGATGGAAGCGCTGATCCATCACTTCAAGCTCTACACCGAAGGCGTGCACGTGCCGGCCGGCGAAATCTATGCCGCGGTCGAGGCGCCGAAGGGCGAGTTCGGCGTTTATCTGGTCGCCGACGGCACCAACAAACCCTACAAGTGCAAGATCCGCGCGCCGGGCTTTGCCCATCTGCAGGCGATGGATTTCATCTGCAAAGGACACTTGCTGGCCGACGTCTCGGCCATTTTGGGTTCGCTCGACATCGTGTTTGGAGAGGTCGATCGGTGATGGCGCAGGCGCCCATCCAGTTTGACCGGGCTTCGGGCGTGCTCGAAGGCGCCAACGCATGGGAGCGTTTGGCCGCGGTGGCGCTGACGCTGGGCTCGAAGGTGGGCGCGAATTTCTCGCACCGTGGCTACAATCTCGCCGCCAACCTGTTACGCAAGGCGCTGACCGAGCGCGGTATCCAGATCAGGCTCAACCCGGACGCCGTGTTCGAGTTTCCCTATGGCGATGGTTACTGGAGCAAGCTGCTCAACCGCACCTTCAGCTACGAGGATGAACTCGAACTGCTGTTCAGGGATTCCGCCGACATCGACTACACGCTGCTCGATTGCGGCGCCAATTACGGTTACTGGTCGGTGCTGGTGTCGAGCAAGCCGTTCGGCTCGCACAAGGCGATCGCGATCGAGCCTTCGGGGCAGAATTTTCCAAAGCTCGCCAACAACGCCAAAATCAACGGCAACCGTTTCGACGTGATGAAATGCGCGATCGGCGCCGCGCGCGGCACCGCGCGCCTGTCCGGCACCAAGCACGAGGCGTTCAGCATCGCCGGCGACCAGGCTGATGGCGAGGAAGTGCCGGTGCTTGCGCTCGACAACCTGCTGGATGACGGCAAGGTTGCCGCGAACGGCAAGTTTCTGATCAAGCTCGACGTCGAGGGCGTCGAGATCGAGGCGATGAAGGGCGGTGCCCGGCTGATGCAGGGCGACAGCGTCCTGCTGTGCGAGGAGCATGGCAACGATCCCCAGCACACCGTGTCGCGCTACATCCTCGAACAAACCCCGCTGAAGCTGATCGTCTTCGATCCGCGCAGCAATCGCCTTGAAACCGTGACTGAGCTGTCGATCCTCGATCGCATCAAGGTTTCAACCCACGTCGGCTACAACGTGTTCGGCACCGCAAGCGCATTCTGGCTCGACCGGATCAATGCGCTCAATGCAAAAGCCGCGCGCCGCGCGCAATGAGAGACTGAACGATGTCCGTCCGCCGCCTCGCACCGAAGGAATTGCAGCCCGCCAGTTTCACGTTTTCGGACGAGAACCTCGCCTGGGCCAAAGCGCAGATCGCCAAGTATCCGGCCGGACGGCAGGCGTCGGCGGTGATCGCGATCCTGTGGCGGGTGCAGGAGCAGCATGAGGGCTGGGTTTCGGAAGCGGCGATCCGCGCCGTCGCCGACCTGCTGGAGATGCCCTACATCCGCGTGCTTGAGGTGGCGACCTTCTACACAATGTTTCAGCTGCAGCCGGTCGGCAAGAAGGCCCATGTCCAGGTCTGCGGCACCACGCCGTGCCGCCTGCGTGGCGCCGGCGACATCATCGAAGTGTGCCAGAGCCGGATTCATCACGATCCCTTCCATCTGTCGAAGGACGGCAACTTCAGCTGGGAAGAGGTCGAGTGCCTCGGCGCCTGCGTGAACGCGCCGATGGTGCTGATCTGGAAGGATACCTACGAGGACCTGACCAAGGAAAACTTTGGCAAGGTGCTCGATGGATTTGCCTCCGGCAATCCGCCGAAGCCGGGTCCGCAGATCGACCGTCAGTTCTCGGCGCCGCTGGGCGGCCCGACCACGCTGAAGGAATCCACATGATGCGCGACGGCACATTGCCCGCGAACGGGAAGGGCAGCGCGATGAAGCACTGGCGCTATATCGGCCTGCACGCCGTGACGGCGGCCGTGTTCATTTTTCTGCTGCAGCGTTACGCCTTGAGCGCGACGCTTGAATCCAGCCTGTTGTGGGCGCTGACCTTCGGCGGGTGCGCCGCAGGCCTCGCTTACTCCCAGTCCAATCGTTGATCCCAGGAAGTTCTCATGCTCGACGACAAGGATCGCATCTTCAAGAACCTCTACGGGCTCCACGACTGGGGCCTCGAGGGCGCGCGCCGCCGTGGCGCCTGGGACGGCACCAAATCGATCATCGACAAGGGCCGCGACTGGATCATCAGCGAGATGAAAGCCTCCGGCCTGCGCGGGCGCGGCGGGGCGGGTTTTCCGACCGGGCTGAAATGGTCGTTCATGCCCAAGGAGTCCACCGACGGCCGCCCGAGCTATCTCGTGGTCAATGCCGACGAGTCCGAGCCCGGCACCTGCAAGGACCGCGAGATCATGCGGCACGACCCGCATCTGCTGGTCGAGGGTTGTTTGCTGGCGAGCTTCGCGATGAATGCGCACGTTTGCTACATCTATGTGCGCGGCGAGTTCATCCGCGAGCGCGAGCATCTTCAAGCCGCGATCGACCAGGCCTATGACGCCAAGCTGGTCGGCAAGGACAACGTCAACGGCTGGCCGTTCGACATCTACGTCGCCCACGGCGCCGGCGCCTATATCTGCGGCGAAGAGACCGCGCTGCTGGAAAGCCTGGAAGGCAAGAAGGGCCAGCCGCGCCTGAAGCCGCCGTTCCCGGCCAATGTCGGGCTCTACGGCTGCCCGACTACCGTCAACAACGTCGAATCCATCGCGGTCGCGCCCGACATCCTGCGGCGCGGCGCGGCATGGTTTGCCGCGATCGGCCGTCCCAACAATGTCGGCACCAAATTGTTTTGCATTTCCGGCCATGTCGAGCGGCCCTGCAACGTCGAAGAGGCGATGGGGATTCCGTTCCGCGAACTGATCGAGCGCCATTGCGGTGGTATTCGCGGCGGTTGGGACAATCTCAAGGCCGTAATCCCCGGCGGTTCGTCGGTGCGCATGGTGCCGGCCGAACAGATCATCGACACGCCGATGGATTTCGACAGCCTCGGCAAATTGCGCTCCGGCCTCGGCACCGCGGCCGTGATCGTGATGGACAAGTCGACCGACCTGATCCGGGCGATCGCGCGCATTTCCTATTTCTACAAGCACGAGAGCTGCGGCCAGTGCACGCCGTGCCGCGAAGGCACCGGGTGGATGTGGCGGGTCCTGAACCGCATGGCCGACGGCCGCGCCCACAAGCGCGAGATCGACATGCTGCTCGAAGTGACGAAACAGGTCGAAGGCCACACCATCTGCGCGCTCGGCGACGCCGCGGCGTGGCCGATCCAGGGCCTGATCACGCATTTCCGTCATGAGATCGAGGCCCGTATCGACGAGTATTCGCACAAGGCGGACATCGACGACGTCGGCGTGCGCGACCCCGTCAACATGGTCGCGGCGGAGTGATGTCGATGTCGCAACCGAGCTTCTGGTGGCAGAGATACGGGACGCTGGCGCAGATGGCGCAGGCGTGCGTGGCTTTGCTCGGCTTTGTTGCGATCCTGTTCCAGATCAACGAAATCCGCGCCAACAACCGCGCCGCCAGCGCGCGGGCGGCGTTTTTGGGCTATACCGACCTTGCGTTCAAGAACCCGAAATTCTCCTATCCCGACTACGAAACGATCAAGGCCGGCAGCCTCGACCAGCGCACCCAGTATGAGAGCTTCGTCTCGTACTTCCTGTACGCCTGCGAGGAGACGATCAACGCCTTCGCCGACAAGCGCGAGTGGCAGGCCTCCTGCGATTACGATTTGAAGCCGCATCTGCCGTTCCTCTGCGAGAAGAACGCGGCGCGGCCGGACTATCTCGCCACCTACGGCACCGAGACCCAGCAATGGGTCAAGGCGTCCATGAAAACCGCCAGCGTTACACCGCCAGACTGCAAGCTGGGAAAGACCTGAGATCGCAATGACCAAACTCATCGTCGATGGCAAAGAGATCGATGTGCCTCCGGAATACACGCTGCTGCAGGCGTGCGAAGCCGCGGGCGCCGAAATTCCGCGCTTCTGCTACCACGAGCGGCTGTCGATCGCCGGCAATTGCCGGATGTGCCTCGTCGAGGTGAAGGGCGGCCCGAAGCCGGTCGCAAGCTGCGCCTGGGGCGTGCGCGACTGCCGTCCGGGCCCGAAGGGCGAGCCGCCGGAAATCTCGACGCGTTCGCCGATGGTCAAGAAGGCACGCGAAGGCGTGATGGAATTCCTGCTGATCAACCACCCCCTGGATTGCCCGATCTGCGACCAGGGCGGCGAGTGCGACCTGCAGGACCAGGCGATGGGCTATGGGGTCGATACCTCGCGCTTTGCCGAAAACAAGCGCGCGGTGGAGGACAAGTATCTCGGCGCGCTGGTCAAGACCTCGATGAACCGCTGCATCCAGTGCACGCGTTGCGTCCGCTTCTCCGCCGAAGTCTGCGGCGCGCCGGAAATGGGCGCGACCGGCCGCGGCGAGGACATGGAGATCACGACCTATCTGGAGTCGGCGCTGACCTCCGAGTTGCAAGGCAACCTCGTCGACATCTGCCCGGTTGGCGCGTTGACCTCCAAGCCGTACGCGTTTGCCGCGCGCCCGTGGGAGCTCGGCAAGACCCAGTCGGTCGACGTCATGGATGGCGTCGGCTCAGCCATCCGCGTCGATACCCGCGGCCGCGAAGTGATGCGGATCCTGCCGCGCATCAACGAGGCCGTGAACGAGGAATGGATTTCCGACAAGACCCGCCACGTCGTCGACGGCCTGCGCACCCAGCGGCTCGACCGGCCCTATCTCCGTGAGAACGGCCAGCTCCGCGCCGCCTCCTGGCAGGAAGCTTTTGCGGCGATCGCCGCCAAGGCCGGCCGGATCGACGGCAAGCGCATCGGCGCGGTCGCCGGTGATGTCGCCGCGGTCGAAGAAATGTTCGCGCTGAAGGAACTGCTTTCGAAGTGCGGCTCGTCCAATCTGGCGGTGCAGGGCGGCGATGCCTTTGACGCCAGGCTCGGCCGCGGTTCCTACATCTTCAATCCCACGATCGCCGGCATCGAACAGGCCGACGCGCTGCTGATCATCGGCTCGAACCCGCGCAAGGAAGCCGCCGTTCTCAACGCGCGCATTCGCAAGCGCTGGCGTTCGGGTCAGCTCAAGATCGGCGTGATCGGCGTCAAGGCCGACCTGACGTACGACTACGACTATCTCGGCACGGGCACGGATTCGCTGAGCGAACTCGCCGCCGGCAAGAACGCCTTCGCCGATGTGCTGAAGGGCGCCAAGCATCCGATCGTGCTGGTCGGCGCCGGTTCGCTGGCGCGTCATGATGGTGCTGCGGTGCTGGCGCTCGCCGCGAAGATCGCGTCCGACTTCGGCGCGCTCAAGGACGACTGGAACGGTTTTGGCGTGCTGCAGGACACGGCGTCGCGCACCGGTGCACTCGATGTCGGCTTTGCGGCCGGCAATGGCGGCCTCAGCCTAGCGCAGATGACGACGTTCGGCACGCTCGACGTGCTGTTCCTGCTGGGCGCCGACGAGGTCAAGGTGCCGGACGGCACCTTCGTGGTCTATATCGGCACCCATGGTGATCGCGGCGCGCATCGCGCCGACGTCATCCTGCCGGGCGCGGCCTATACCGAAAAGTCCGGCATCTACGTCAACACCGAGGGCAGGGCGCAGATCGCCAACCGCGCGGCATTCCCGCCCGGCGAGGCCCGCGAAGACTGGGCTGTAATCCGCGCATTGTCCGACGTGCTCGGCAAGAAGCTGCCCTATGACTCGTTGCAGGCGCTGCGGCAGGCGATGTTCAAGGCGGTGCCGCATCTGATGCGGCTCGACCAGATCGAGCCCGGCAAGGCCGGGGACGTCAAGTCGCTGGCGGGCAAGGGCGGCAATATCGACAAGACCCCGTTCAAGACCTCGGTCGAGGATTTCTACCTGACCAACCCGATCGCGCGGGCTTCCGCGGTGATGGCGGAATGTTCCCGGCTGGCGTCCGGGCGAATGCTGACGGCAGCGGAGTGAGCGTGACCTGATGGCTGAATTCTTCGCAAGCGCGTTCTGGACCGGCTTTCTCTGGCCGCTGATCATCATGATCGCGGAAAGCGTGTTGCTGCTGGTCGTGCTCCTGATCGCGATCGCCTACATCCTGCTCGCCGACCGCAAGATCTGGGCGGCGGTGCAGATCCGTCGCGGCCCCAACGTGGTCGGCCCGTTCGGCCTGCTGCAATCCTTCGCCGACCTCCTGAAGTTCGTGCTGAAGGAACCGATCATCCCCTCCGGCTCCAACAAGGGCGTGTTCCTGCTGGCGCCCTTGGTGTCCTGCGTGCTGGCGCTGGCCGCCTGGGCCGTGATCCCGATGGATCTCGGCTGGGTGATCTCCGACATCAATGTCGGAGTGCTCTATATTTTCGCGATTTCGTCGCTGTCGATCTACGGCATCATCATGGCCGGCTGGTCGTCGAACTCGAAATACCCGTTCCTGGCAGCCCTTCGCTCGGCGGCGCAGATGGTGTCCTACGAAGTCTCGATCGGCTTCGTCATCATCACGGTGTTGCTGTGCGCTGGCTCGCTCAATCTCTCGTCGGTGGTCGAAGCGCAGAACACCCGCGGGCTTGCCAGCCTGATCGGGCTGCCGCAGCTCACGATCCTGAACTGGTACGTCTGGCCGCTGTTCCCGATGTTCGTGGTGTTCTACGTCTCGGCGCTGGCCGAAACCAACCGCCCGCCGTTCGATCTGGTCGAAGCCGAATCCGAACTGGTCGCGGGCTTCATGGTCGAATACGGCTCGACGCCGTATCTGCTGTTCATGCTCGGCGAATATGTCGCGATCACCACGATGTGCGCGATGGCGACGATCCTGTTCCTCGGCGGTTGGCTGCCGCCGATCGCGCTGCCGCCGTTTACCTGGATACCTGGGGCGATCTGGTTCGCGCTCAAGGTGTTCTTCATGTTCTTCATGTTCGCGATGGCGAAGGCAATCGTGCCGCGCTACCGCTACGATCAATTGATGCGGCTGGGATGGAAAGTGTTCCTGCCGCTGTCGCTGGCGATGGTGGTGGTGGTTGCAGCCGTGCTGCAATTCGCCGGCATCGCGCCGAAGTGAGGTCGCTATGAGTGTCAACATCAACGCAACCGCCCGCTCGCTTCTGCTCTCAGAATTCGTATCGGCGTTCATTCTCGCCATGCGCTATTTCTTCAAGCCGAAGCCGACGCTGAACTATCCGTTCGAGAAGGGGCCGATCTCGCCGCGCTTCCGTGGCGAGCACGCGCTGCGCCGCTATCCGAACGGCGAGGAACGCTGCATCGCCTGCAAGCTGTGCGAGGCGATCTGCCCGGCGCAGGCGATCACGATCGAGGCCGGCCCGCGCCGCAACGACGGCACCCGCCGTACCGTTCGTTACGACATCGACATGGTGAAGTGCATCTATTGCGGCCTTTGCCAGGAGGCCTGTCCGGTCGATGCCATCGTCGAGGGACCGAATTTCGAATTCGCGACCGAGACCCGCGAGGAACTCTATTATGACAAGGCGAAACTGCTCGCCAACGGCGACCGATGGGAGCGCGAGATTGCAAAATCAATCGAACTCGACGCGCCGTACCGGTGAGGTGAGGGCATGATCGTTTCCGCCAATCCCACGTCATTCCGGCCGGCGCGCAGCGCCGATCCGGAATCTCGCGCTACAACCTCCAGATTCCACAATGCGCAATTGCGCATTGGGGTTCGCGGGCTTTGCCCGCGCCCCGGTATGACGGGGGCTCATCGATGATTGTTCATGCGCTGTTCTTCTATCTGTTTGCCGGCACCTGCGTGGCGTCGGCGGCGATGGTGATTGTCTCGCGCAATCCCGTGCACTCGGTGCTGTATCTGATCCTGGCTTTCGTCAACGCGTCCGGCCTGTTCATCCTGATGGGCGCCGAGTTCCTCGGGATGATGCTGATCGTGGTCTATGTCGGCGCGGTCGCGGTGCTGTTCCTGTTCGTGATCATGATGCTCGACGTCGATTTCGTCGAGCTGCGCGAGGGCTTCATGCAATACCTGCCGATCGGGCTCGTGATCGGCGGCATCTTCGTGTTCGAACTGCTGCTGGTGGTCGGCGGCTGGGTGATCAATCCGTCCGTGACCAGGAACATCACGGCGGCGATCCCGGCCAATGTCAGCAACACCGAGGCGCTCGGGCTGGTGCTCTATACGAAGTATATCCACTACTTCCAGCTCTCGGGCATGGTGCTGCTGGTCGCGATGATCGGCGCCATCGTCCTGACGCTGCGTCACAAGGCCAATGTCAAGCGCCAGGACATCAACGTGCAGAACGCGCGGACGCCGGAGCTCGCGATGGCGCTGCGCACCAACGTTGCTTCGGGGCAAGGGCTGCAGGACGCGGACGCGGCGGAGTGGGTGCAATGACGATCGGTCTTGGACACTATCTCGCGGTCGGCGCCATCCTGTTCACGCTTGGCATCCTCGGCATCTTCCTCAACCGCAAGAACATCATCGTCATCCTGATGTCGATCGAGCTGATCCTGCTCGCCGTCCACATCAACCTGGTGGCGTTCTCGACCTTCCTCGGCGACATCGTTGGCCAGGTGTTCGCGCTTTTGGTGCTGACGGTGGCCGCCGCCGAAGCGGCGATCGGTCTTGCAGTGCTCGTGGTGTACTACCGCAACCGCGGCTCGATCGCGGTTGAAGACGTCAATCTGATGAAGGGCTAAAGCAGCTATGGTTCAGGCAATCGTTTTTCTGCCGCTGCTGGGCGCCATCCTGGCCGGCCTGATCGCCATTTTCGGGGCGCATGCGCGCAACCCGAGCGGCGACGAGGTCGAGCATCACGACGACGGACACGGGCATGGAGCTGATGCACACGCCGCGGCGGCCCATGACGATCATGCGCATGACGATCACGGCCACGACGACCATCACGTATCGGAGCCGCCGGCGCAGGGTTCGCGCGCGGCCGAACTGATCACGACCTGCCTGCTGATGATCTCGGCCGCTTTATCCTGGGTGACCCTGGTCAATGTCGGCTTCATGCATCAGGACGCGCGGATCGCGCTGTTTCCCTGGATCAATTCCGGCGACCTGCAGATCTCCTGGGCGCTGCGCGTCGACACCCTGACCGCCGTAATGCTGGTCGTGGTCAACACCGTATCCTCGCTGGTTCACCTCTATTCCATCGGCTACATGGACGAGGACCCGAACCGGCCGCGTTTCTTCGGCTATCTCAGCCTGTTCACCTTCGCGATGCTGATGCTGGTGACCTCGGACAATCTGGTCCAGATGTTCTTCGGCTGGGAAGGCGTCGGTTTGGCGAGCTATCTCTTGATCGGATTTTGGTACCAGAAGCCGTCGGCCAATGCGGCGGCGATCAAGGCCTTCGTGGTCAATCGTGTCGGCGACTTCGGCTTTGCGCTCGGCATCTTTGCCATCTTTGCGCTGGTCGGCTCGACCGATTTCGAGACCATTTTTGCAGGCGCCCCGGGGCTTACAGGCAAGACCATCGACTTCTTCGGCTGGCACGCCGACGCGCTGACCCTGACCTGCCTGTTGCTGTTCATGGGGGCCATGGGCAAGTCGGCTCAGTTCCTGCTGCACACCTGGTTGCCGGACGCGATGGAAGGCCCGACGCCGGTCTCGGCTCTGATCCACGCCGCGACCATGGTCACCGCCGGCGTGTTCCTGGTGGCGCGGCTGTCGCCATTGTTCGAGCTGGCGCCGAACGCGCAGGCCGTGGTGATGTTCTTCGGCGCTACCACCGCCTTCTTTGCCGCGACCATTGGCCTCGTGCAGAACGACATCAAGCGCATCGTCGCCTACTCGACCTGTTCGCAGCTCGGCTACATGTTCGTGGCGATGGGAGCAGGGGCCTATTCGGTCGGCATGTTCCATCTGTTCACGCACGCCTTCTTCAAGGCGCTGCTGTTCCTGGGCTCCGGCTCGGTGATCTACGCGATGCACCACGAGCAGGACATCCGCAACATGGGCGGGCTGTGGCGCAAGATTCCCTATACTTTCGCGGTGATGTGCATCGGTACGCTGGCATTGACCGGCTTCCCGTTGTTCGCGGGCTATTTCTCCAAGGACGCGATCATCGAGTCCGCCTATGTGGCGCACAATCCGTTCTCCACCTATGCGTTCACGCTGACTGTGGCGGCGGCGGGTCTGACGTCGTTCTATTCGTGGCGGCTGATCTTCAAGACGTTCTTCGGTGAACCGCACGACCAGGAGCACTACGAGGCCGCCCACGAGGCGCCATTGTGGATGCTGATCCCGATCGGCCTTCTCGCCGCCGGATCGATCTTGGCCGGCTTCCCGTTCAAGGAATTGTTCGCAGGCCACGGCGTGGAAGAGTTCTTCCGGGATTCGGTGAAGATGCACCCGCATATCATCGAGGAAATGCACCACATCCCCGAATGGGTCGCGGCAGCGCCGTTCGTGATGATGGTCGTGGGCGCGGTGATTTCCTACATCTTCTACATTCAGCGGCCGTATCTGCCGGTCAATCTCGCCGAGCAGCAGCCGATGCTGTACCAGTTCCTGCTCAACAAATGGTATTTCGACGAGCTCTATGACTTCATCTTCGTCCGCCCGGCCAAGTGGCTCGGACGCTTCCTCTGGAAGAAGGGCGACGGTTTCGTAATCGACGGCTTCGGTCCGGACGGCGTCTCGGCGCGGGTGCTCGATGTCACCCGCAATGTCGTGAAAATCCAGACCGGCTACCTCTATCACTACGCATTTGCGATGCTGATCGGGGTCGCCGGATTGATCACCTGGTTCATGTTCGGCTTGGGAGGCCAGTAATGACAACCTGGCCCATTCTCTCGGTCGTCACTTTCCTGCCGGTGCTCGGTGCGCTGGTGATCTATATCAGCCGCGGCGACGACGAAGCGGCGCGACGCAATTCGCGCTGGATCGCGCTTTGGACCACGGTCGTCACCTTCGCGGTGTCGCTGATCCTGGTTTGGCGCTACGACGCGGCGCAGCCGGACTTCCAGTTCGTCGAGAAGGCGAGCTGGCTGGCCAGCGGCATCACCTATCACATGGGTGTCGACGGCATTTCGTTGCCGTTCGTGATCCTGACCACCGCTCTGATGCCGTTCTGCATCGTCGCGAGCTGGAAATCGATCACGACGCGGGTGCGCGAATATATGATCGCGTTCCTGCTCCTGGAAACGCTGATGGTAGGCACGTTTTGCGCGCTCGACCTCATGCTGTTCTACCTGTTCTTCGAGGGCGGCCTGATTCCGATGTTCCTGATCATCGGCGTCTGGGTCGGTCCGCGCCGAGTCTACGCCTCCTTCAAGTTCTTCCTCTATACGCTGCTCGGCTCGGTGCTGATG
>JBBRSX010000088.1:0-25199 GCA_038244925.1 Hyphomicrobiales bacterium
GAAGCTGTTCGTGATCCAGGCCCGCGACGCCGCCACACAGCGGGTGATCAACCGGCTCTGGACGAGGGTGAAGACGGGGCGGTGACTTTCCTCATCCTGAGGAGGCGCGAAGCGCCGTCTCGAAGGATGGCCACAGCGGGGCTCTATGGTTCGAGACGCGCGAAGACGCGCTCCTCACCATGAGGTCCAACATCAGCTTTGCTTCGCAATGACGGCGGGAGCAATTACCGCCACCTGCGGTGCAGCCACAGCCACTGGTCCGGATATTCGCGGACCCAGCCTTCGATCACATCCGTGACCGCCTGCATGGTGCCCTGGATGTCTATCTGACCCGCCGCATCGCGCGCGGGCATGACCTCTTCGGATAGTTCGGCGCGGAAGCGGTGGTTGGGGAGGCGGATGATGCGGACGCCATGGACCGGGCATTCGACCTGGCGCAGCAACCTTGCGAGCGTAGGGTTGGCCTTGGTCTTGCGGCCGAAGAACGTCACCTCGACGCCGTTGCCCATGTACTGGTCGACCAGCATCGCGACATGCTGGCCGCGCTGCAGCGCTTCGCCGAGCTTGAGCGGCGCGTCGCGGCCGGCCGGCACCAGCGTGCCCATCTTGACCGCGCGAATTCGTTCGATGGCGCGGTCGGCGGACTCGATGTTGGGTCGCCGGAACAGGATGGCGCAGTCGAGCCCGTGGGCGACGGCACCGAGTGCGGGGATTTCCCAGTTGCCGAGATGGCTGGCAAAGATGATCGCCGGCTTGCCGTCGTCGCGCAGCGTATCGAACAGTTGCTTGGTCCGCGCGCTGAATTCGATCCGGCTGGGTTTGTCCGGATGATCGACGTCGTAGTCCCAGATGTGGTCGAGATGGGCAAATTCAGCGCCGATACGGCCGAGATTGTCCCACACGCCGGCCAGGATTTTCTCGATCTCGTCCGGCGATTTTTCGGGAAAGGCGGCCGTCAGGTTCTCGCGGCCGATGCGGTCCTCGCGCAGCCTTCGCCCGATGAAGTGCGCGACGCGGCCGAAGAAGTTCGCGGTCTTGTCCGGATCGAAATAACGCGTCGAGCGCAACAGGGCGATCGTCAGCGCGCCGACGGCGGCTTCCGCGACCGGCTTGGTGGCATCGCGCAGGCGCGCCTTGGTGCGAAGGAGCAGGCGGTTCATGGGTTTGAGACTACGAACGCGCTACACGGGTTCGCGCGTCAGGATCAGCGACGCATTCTGCCCGCCAAAACCGAACGAGTTCGACATTACGGCGGTGACGCGGGCGTCGCGCGCGGTGTTGCCGACCACGTCGAACAGGATCGCGGGATCCGGCACTTCGTAGTTGATGGTCGGCGGAATCCGCTGATGCTCCAGCGTCAGCAGCGAGAATACCGCCTCGACCGCGCCGGCCGCCGAGATGGTATGCCCGACCATCGACTTGTTCGACGACACCGGGATCTTCGGCAGGTGGTCGCCGAACACGACGGCCGTGGTGTTGTATTCCATCTTGTCGTTTTCCGGCGTCGCGGTGCCGTGGGCGTTGATATGGTCGATCTGTTCCGGCTCGAGGCCGGCGTCGGCCAGCGTCTTGCGCATGCAGCCGATGATCGGCTTGCCGTCCGGGCTCGACCTGGTGCGGTGGAAGGAGTCGGTGAGTTCGCCGCAGCCGGCGACGACGCCGAGAATAGTGGCGCCGCGCGCCATCGCGGAATCGTAGCTTTCCAGCACCATCGCGCCGGCGCCTTCGGCCATGACAAAGCCGTCGCGGTTTTTCGAGAACGGCTTTGAGGCGGCCTGCGGCGGATCGTTCTGGGTCGACAGCGCCGACAGCAGCGAGAACCGCACCAGCGCTTCCGGATTGACCGAGCCGTCGGTGCCGACGCACAAAGCGGCATCGGCCTCGCCGCGGCGGATCGCCTCGACGCCGAGCTGGATCGCGGTGGCGCCGGAGGCGCAGGCGGTCGATAGCGAGATTGGCGACCCCTTGGTGCCAAAAATTTCGGCGAGGTGGCTGGCGACCGAACCGAACATGAAGCGGTGGTGGAATTCACCGAACTTTCCGCCACCGCTGGCGCGCAGCACGTCGCCGTAATCGAATTCGGTCTTTCCGACCGCACGCCCGAGCGCCAGCCGTTGCGGCCACTCGACCTCGACAGGGGCGACCGCGAGGAACAGCGGTCCGGGGAAATTTGCCTTGCTGCCGATCGCGGCCTGCTCAATCGCTTCCACGGTCGCAAGCTCGGCGAGGCGCTCGGTGAGGCCGGTGGAGGAAGCCGGATTGACGGTGACGAAGTCGACCGTGCCGGCCATGGTGGTCTTTAGGCCGTCGACCGGAAACCGGGTCACGGTGCGGATGCCGGATTCGCCGGCGGTCAATCGGGTCCAGTTGTCCTGCTTGCCGGCGCCGAGCGAGGTCACGACGCCCATGCCGGTAACGACGACGATCGGCCTGCCGAATTTATCGCGTGGTGCTGACATGGTTCCCCCGTCGGTGCTGCGTCGGTTCTAGAGCATGCTTCAACTGAGTTGAATCATGCTCGTCGGTCATCTTCTTGTTTGAGCATGATCTTTTCGGAAAACCGGTGCCCACTTTTCCGGAACATGCTCTAGAGCGCTCGCGCGCCGGATTTATGTGATCGCTTCCACCAGGGCCATGCCTTCGCCCTGCCAGTGGCCGGCCCCCACCACGACAATCTGGGTTGGCGCGTCCTGCTTTTCAACCTCAAGGCCGGTTGGGTCGTTGGGTGGAAACAGCACGCCGCGCGAGATCGAAAGTGCGGCCAGCGCCAGCCCGAGTGGAAACTGCGTCTCCAGCGTGTGGCCGAACATCGTCCCTGTCGCGCGCACCGCAAAGCCGGGATGCTGCTTCAGGAACGCCCTTTCCTCGGAGGTCACAGGCTCGACGCCGGTCGCGCCCGTGATCAGATTGCCGTTGTCGGCGACGGCGCCGAGCTTCGGCCACATCGCTTGCAGCGATCGGGTCACCGCGCCCGGCTGCTTGCGCTGCGCGAGGTCGGCGACCACTTTGGTCAGCTTCGCGTAGGGTTTGGCGCCGCGCGCTTCGGCGTGCTCGCGGGATTCCAGCACCAGGAAACAGCCGGCGGAGCCGAGCGCGAAGCCGCTGTTGCTCTCGCGCTGCCACACCGGGGTGTATTTCCCCGTCAGATTGAAGTCGCCGAATTCGTACAGCACCAGCAGGTCGGAACGCTCGCCGTTATGCGCGGCGCCGACCAGCGCGATGTCGCTCTGGCCGGATTCGATCCGGGCGAGCGCGATCCGTGCCGCGTCGATTGAGGCTGCTTCCTCACCCATGAAGGTTCGCGATGTTCCACTCACGCCATGGACGATGGCGATATTGCCGGCGAGCAAGTTGGAGAGTTGGGCCAGGAACAGCGTCGGCCGCAGGTCGTTCATCAGCCGTTCGTTGAGAAAGCCCGGACCCGAATTGCCCTTGGCGTCGGCGTTCATGATCGCGAGGTCGACCGCGAGGTCGCGTTCGCCGCCACCGGCCGCGACGATCATGTCGGTACGGCCGAGAATTTCCGTATTGCCCTTGATGCCAGCGGAGTCCAGCGCCAGCCCGGCGGCATAGGTGCCGATGCGCTGCCAGGCTTCCATCTGGCGCTGATCGCCCTTTTTCGGGATCTGGGCGTCGAACGAAACCGGTGCCAGCGGATGCACGATGTAGGGCGCGAAGCGCTGGTCTTCCGTGTTGATACGCTTTTCGTTCAGCGCATCCCAATGCGCGTCCAGCCCTTCGCCGAGCGAGGAGACGATGCCGATGCCGGTGATCCAGACTTCCCTGGGCGCGGCGGATTTGGGGTCAGTCATGCGTCATCGCCTGCAGGGGGAAGCCGATCTTGGCGGCCATCGCGTCCATGTGGACGCGCAGGTCGGGATGCGGGAAGGGGATGTGGCGGAAAGTGAGGTCGGCACTGCATTTCAGTTCCTTGCCGACGCGCACCTTGGCCGACGTCACCGCAAAGCCCGAGCCTTCGTGCTCGATCCTGGCTTCGATCGTCAGCAAATCGCCGGGGCTGACGAAACCCCGCATCTTGGCTTCCTTGATCATGGCCAGGAACGGCATCCGTTCGAACTTCATGATGCCGAGCAAGAGCCAGCCGGAACTCTGCGCCATCGCCTCGGTCAGCAGCACGCCGGGCATGATCGGGTAGCCCGGGAAATGCCCTTCGAAGATGGTGTGCTTTTCGGGAACCTGCGCCTCGACCGTGATGGTCTTGGCGTCGATGTTGAGGTCGACGATGCGATCGATCAGCGTGAAATGATCAAGGTCCATGGCGGGCGACTACGCGCCCGTTCCTGCGTTCTTGGCGGCGACCAGCTCGTCGATGCGATCGGCGAGGTTCTGCAGCACGAAATACTGCTCGGTGGTGGCCTTGCCGTCGTTGACTTCCTGGGTCCACTTTTCCAGCGGCATCTTGATGCCGAATGCCTTGTCGATCGCAAAGGCGATGTCGAGGAAGTCGAGGCTGTCGATCCCGAGATCGTCGATGGCGTGGCTCTCAGGCTTGATCGTGTCGCGGGGAATGTCGCAGGTCTCGGCGATAATGTTGGCGATCTGATCGTAGGTTGCGGACATCATTAAGCCTTTGATATAATGGAGATAATCCGGAATGGCTGGAGGAGGCGGGCGCATCGTCCCGGAATGCCCTTTTTCCCCGGCCGGAGTCGAGTGCCCGTATATCGGAGCGAGGGCCTGAATTCAATGGAGGCGGGTGCGGCGAGAGGGGCGAGATTTGGGGGAGAATGGCGATTTTGCAGGCTGGTCGTGGACAGAAATAGGGGCATTTGTAGGATGAGTAGCCGAAGCGAAACCCATCACCTTGCCGCGCATTCCTCAAGCGGTCGTTTCTCTCGAAATGCAACCCGCAATTCGACAGCGAGGAAGAAGCTGTCTCCAGTGCCGTCTGGCGGCAGATCATCGAAAATGGTGGCCACGTAGGGCGGATTAGTTAGTTAGCGCAGCGTGACCTGCCGCTTTATCTGCGGTCGCATGGCGTAATCGCTGCGCTGTTTACCCCGCCTGCATTGAACCTGTCCGGCCTCTGAAAGCACAAAAAGCGCGTACATCCCGAAGAACTGCGAAAAAGGAATGCGCGATGAAGGCCCTGAAAGCATCGATCTGTGTTGCGGTCACCGTGCTCGCCCTGAGCCTGTCGCCCGGCGCGCCGTCCTACGCGGCAGAGGATGAGGCGGGCACCCTCAGCCAGCAGATGAAAGAACTATATCGGGCCGGGAAGTACATGGAAGCGCTGCCATTGGCTCAGAAGTCTCTGGCCCTTCGCGAGAGGGAGTTTGGTCCCGATGATGCGAACGTCGCGATGCCGCTGAACGACCTTGGCACGATCCACTACAATCTGGGTCAATACGCCGTTGCCGAGCCGCTGTACAAGCGCTCGCTGGCCATCAGGGAGAAGACGCTCGGTCCGGATCATGCGGAAGTCGCAATGGTGTTGAACAATCTGGGCGACCTCTACCGCGCGGAAGAGCGTTACGTGGAAGCGGAGCCGCTTCTCAAGCGGTCGATCGCCATTAGCGATAAAACACTCGGTCCCGACGACCCGTCTATCGTGCTGGCGTTGAACAACCTCGCCGCTGTCTACAGCAATCAGCGTCGGTACGACAAAGCGGAGCCGCTGTTCAAGCGCGGGCTGGCCGTCCTTGAGAAGGCGCACGGCCCCAACGATCCCGAAGCCACGGTGTTGATGAGCAACCTGGCCGATACCTACATCCATCGGCATCGTTATGCCGACGCCGAGCGGTTGCTCAAGCGATCGATGGCGGTAAACGAGAAGGCGTTCGGACCCGACCATCCCGACATCGCGCAGGCGATGAACAATTTAGCCGCGCTTTACGCGCGTCAAGGGCGCAACGCCGATGCCGAGCGGCTCTACAAGCAATCGGTGGCTACCTTCGAGAAGACGCTCGGTCCGAACCATCCGGATCTCGCGGATGTTCTGGATAACCTGGCCGGTCTCTACAAGGATCAGGGTCGCTATGCCGATGCCGCACAATTCACCAAGCGCTCGAAGGCCATTCGAGGGAAAACGTCGGGATCGATCTGAATAATTCGGACGTAGCGGACTGCCGGATAGGTCTCGATCAGGCAGAAATGTCTGTGCACTGGGTCGAAAGCGGGCATGGCTTCCTGCCCTCGCGATGTCCGCTACGCGCCGCCATGAACAGACCTGACCTCAACCATCGGCGTTCGCGCCGTCCACGGTTGCAAAGCGTCTTAATAAATCAAACCGGTTCCGGGCGATTTCTCCAGTGCGGCGGCTAGCGACCGATACTCCTCGCAGCCAGCCCCGCAAATCGCGGCGATCCGACTGAGATGATACTGCGCCTGGTCGCGGTTGCCCTGTTCGATTTGCCACAGACCATAATATTGCCAGGTCAGCACATGATCAGGATCTGCTTTCAGGGCGCGCTCGTACCAAACTTGCGAAAGTTTGTAGTCGCCCAGCTTGCGATAGGAATAGCCGATCAGATTGGCCACGCTCGGGTGATCGTCGTGGCCGAAGCTATTCAGAAAAACGAGATATGGCGTGACAGCAATATTGTCCTATGGGCAGGTCAATGTCCGCAACGGGGACGGAAGCGGACGTCGGCAGCAATTCGAACTCCCTCGTCCACGCCATCAGGTTAATCGATATCAGATTCGGCGAGGGAGCCGAGATCACGTTGGGTGCCCAGCTATCGATTGATAGTGGGACCGGGGCAAGGTCACGACAAAATTTCAGATTGAGATACTATTTGACCAGGCGAGAAGGTCGCCGATTAGCGGGGTGCAATCTGAAGTTCCAGGAGCGCCAATCTTTCCAGCGCTACTGGGTCTCTCTCGCCTTCCTTGGCGGAGCGAAGAATGGTTTCAGCTATGGACTGCACGTGTACTGAGTTCACTGGCTCTGGCAGTGACGCAACCGCCGCGTCGAGGGCAATTTTCATGATGCTTATCGTTTCGGGTGGAAACGACGCGTTCGAAAAGTCTCTCATCTTGTGTCCAATCGCAATAAACTCTTGCAGGACTTCGCGGGTCGATGGAATCCGCCAGCTTAGCCAAGGCAAGAACATGCGGATGATTGAGATCCTCACGCATCGGCTTTAACCGAGCTCGGCGGGAAGTCCGACGAGTAGATAAACCCAGACGCCTCGTAGGCGAGTTGCGCAGGGCCATTCAATTGTTGGCCGAGATCTCGCTGCGTCGGGAATTGCTTGTTAACAGACTCGACATCGTCAAGTTCCACAGACGCAGACGATATTAAGTACCGCCGTTTCCCCTGATGTCCGCTAGGTGCCAGCAGCAGGCAAACACCATCGATCGCCTGGCATCGATCGGCGATCAGGGGCGAGGGGCCAATCGAAGAAGTAACCCTCAGCAGGGGCGCTTCCGAGCATGCCTCGTCAACGACGCTGGTTGAGCGGCCGGCACACCCGTTCACAACATTGCGACCTGTCGCGCTCTTCGCCTTCCTCAACTGGGCCTCTCGCGCTTGTTGTTGTACTCTGGGCGAAGCAACTGCACGGTCGCCAGGAGGAATTTACATGACCACCGTCGTACTCAACCGCCGCAACTTCCTCGCTGCCGGCGGTTCCGTCATGGCAGCCGGGATTTCCGGGCTCCTGTTGCCGGCCCTCGCGGAAGGCCTCGTAGCGACCCCTTCGATGTCGGGCGGGTCCAACAACTACATCAAAGGCGCGCCGACCGTGGATCGGATCGGCAAGGGTGGCTTCTGGATGAGTGGCACCGTACGCCGCGCAGGCGACGGGGCTCCGCTTGCCGGGCAGCGCGTCCAGATTTGGGCGCACACGACCGAAGGGCAAGAGCACGAGCCGCAGAGTCATGGAGCCACGCTCACCGACAAGAACGGGGAGTTCCGTCTTGAGATGCCGCAGATCATTCCCATCTTCGGCCAACCGCATGGTCATCTCGCCTATGACAGCGGTGAATTCAAAACCGTCTTTCTGCGGCCGGTGATGCGGAGCGCAAAGGAAACCAGCCTGGAGGCGCACTTCGTCCTTCAGCCGGCCTGACCGGGTTGCGAACGAAGGGATGGAGACTGGCCGAGGTGACCCTGATCTGGGTCGCCATTGCAGCAGCCGTTTGTGTGCCGATCGCCGCGGCAGCGGCGAGCCCGCAGCTCGCATGGCGAGGTCCGGTCTACATACTGGCCGGATTCGCAGGGATTATCGCACTGGGCTTGATTCTCTTTCAGCCGGTGCTGATTGGCGGATACTTGCCGGGACTGTCGGCCCGTATTGGGCGGCGTGCACATCACTGGATCGGAGGCGCGCTGGTCGTGGCGTTGGTGATCCACGTCGGCGGATCACCAGCCCGCCGGACATGATTGACGCGCTTCTGTTTTCATCGCCGACGCCGTTCTCCCCCTGGGGCGTGATCGCCATGTGGGCCATCTTCGCCGTCGCGCTGTTGGCGGCGCTCCGCCGGCGATTGGGACTGCAACCGCGAACGTGGCGCATCGCCCATAAGCTCCTCGCGATTGTGATCGTCGTAGGGAGTGTGGTCCATGGCATGCTGATCGAGGGGACGATGGAGACGGTGTCGAAGGCGGCGCTTTGCGCGCTGGTCCTCGCGGCGACCATAAAAGTCATGGCGGATCTGCGGATGCGGAGAAAGCGAGCCACGTTGCGCGAAGAGAGCGTTGCGCGACGGTAAACCAGGCGGAATTGACAGCGATAAGGATCTTCGGAACGTGTTCCGGGTTGGGCATTGGCGGACATGGCGCCTCGACGGCGGCACTTCCGCTTTGCCTTCAATAGCGGACATGCATCAAAGCGTTACCCGCGTCCGCCAGGTGCCACTTGCAGACTCACGTCGGTGCAGGAAATCGTATAGCTACGTCGTCAGGGTCACCTTACGCACCGCGTTCTGTGTGAGCTGGTTGACGCCGAACCATCCCCAGTAAATTCGATGATGTTGGATGAGGTCATGCTCGATTTCCATGACTTCCATGAGTTCGATTTGATCTCCGTCGGGCGCTTGCCGGGGATACTCCCAGATCAAAACCCGTTTACCGTCGGTGAACCAACTGTCGTTTCTGTACCACCGTACAAGCTCGTTCGGTCGGCGGCGCGCGCCCTCTTCGAAGAACGGACGAATCTCCCGATGCCCCCGGAGGACGCCGCTGCGCCCTTCAAGGATCGCCGGCACCAGAGGGGTTTCAAGAATGGCATCTTGGGCATAGAGAGAGATCAGTCCGTCAGTATCCAGCGACTTGGCGCGCGTATCCCATTCGCGGTGAATCCGCGTGCAATCCGCCAGAAACCCGTCGCGGAGTGAACCTTGCGTCGTTGAAACCATGATGGGGTTCCTTGGCTGTAGTTCCTGTTCGGGCGGTCTGTCCCAAACCGACCCACCAACAATCGCGCCAGCGCTTGTCCGCAATCAGTGCGCTCATGTAACGACCCGCTGCTGACAGCGTTGTGTCAGCATCCAGGGTAAAGTGTTGCGTCAGAAGAGACGCGTCCGTCAGGTTCCAAAACCAGAAGCCTTCAACGGCTCGGGTTATGTTCCGCCAGCATCAGTGGATGTCGGCGGTTCGATCCTGCCACCGCCTACCACCGCCGGGGCGCGTCATGCGCGCGTATCAAGCAACTGGTCACCCGCCGGTCGCAGTACACCATGCATTTGTTTTGATTTGTCCCACCGCCGGGGTTGGCACATCTGCCTATGCAATTTGCGGCTTGATCCTCGCATCGCGACGCCTCTGGCGCTGCTTTTGCCGGTGAGTTGAGGAGTACTCCGATGCCAATGAGGGTGATCGCGACGAAAAGGTAACGTGCCATGTTCGAACCTCCTGAGGAAAGGTGGCGGGCCACTCCAAATCCTACCTCCTCGACGACGCCAAACCTACTTTTTTCCGATCCGCCCGACACAGCCGGTGATGTGGTGTGCCCCCGACAGGCAAATCACCGCAAAATGTTGGTCAAGCTCATCGTATGAAAATTATCCGCTTGTCGCAGAGGTAGACGCACCTTTACAACACACGCCATCCTGTCCCGCCAAGAGGGGCGTTGGCCATCGTCGCGGACGTGGGGCAGGTCGCGGTGGACGCGGCAGCACGCCAGACGATCGGGCTGCTGCGTACGGCGAAGTCGTGAGGGTCCGACGCCCCGGTGCTGGCGTCAAGTTCGAGAGAAGCAAATGCTTCTCTTGGGCGATGGTGGCAAGAAAGCGGTCACCAGGACGACCACGTATAAGCCGTAAAGCCATTGCGCAGGGAAGGCCGGTGCTCTCCGCCAAACCTGTATGCTCGTGTGCGCACTATGATGCATCTATTGCACGCGAGACCGCGGGTGCGGCGCGCACCCGGTCTTCCCTGCGCCCTCTGTATTTATGAGGGCAAACGAAATGCAAAACTCCGGGCAGATCATGCCGCGAGAATGCGAAGTCGTGTTCCGACCTATCAACGTCATTTCGAGCGCAGCGAGGCGATCCATCTCGCCACGCAAAGAAAGAATGGATTGCTTCGCTGCGCTCGAAATGACGACCCTAACCAATTGTACCCACAAGTATAATTCGAGGTCACGCCGACGTGAGCTCAAGTAAATTGACAGTGACTGACCAGTCAGTCATAAAAGAAACATGACGAAAGACTGTACCAGCAGTCCACACCCATCGAAGCCGGTCACAGACCGCGTCATGAGAAGGGCGGCACGCGCCACAACGTCCAAAAAGGTCTCGCCGAAGCTGACCGCAAAGCCTGCCGCCAACCGCGCCGAGCGTGCAGCGGAGCGGCGCGGGGCGATCATCGAGGCGGCGATGGAGGAGTTCATCGCGCGCGGCTTTGCGGCGACCCGGCTCGACGATATCGCCAGGCGCGCCGGCGTCGCCAAGGGCACGATCTATCTGCACTTCAAGGACAAGGAATCGATGTTCGAGGAATTGATCCGCACTGCGATCGTGCCGCTGGTCATGAGCCTTGGCGCCGCGCCGCCGCGGCCCGATGCAACGGTGCGCGACATGATCGAGGCTTTTGCCAAAACCTTCATCGAGCAGGTGGCGACGACGCGTCGCGGCGATATCGTGCGCCTGATCGTGGCCGAGGGGCCGCGCTTTCCTGCCGTCGCCGATTTCTATTACCGCGAGGTGGTCTCGCGCGGCCTTGCCGGCATGCGCGCACTTATCGAGCTCGGCATCGCCAGAGGCGAAATTTCGAACAAGGGCCTCGCGCGCTTTCCGCAGATCCTGGTCGCGCCCGCATTGATCGCCGTGATCTGGCAGAGCCTTTTCAGCAAGCATGCGCCACTGGATGCGATCGAGATGTTTCGTGTGCATCTCGATTTGATCTTTGGCGAACGGAGGACGACATGACGTCGCCGAACAAGACTTGGTCGCGCGTAATGACAATCGTGACCGTGCTGGCGCTGGCCGCCATGCTCACGGGTTGCCAGGAACGCAGGGATCCCGGCTTTCAGGGCTGGGTCGAGGCCGACATGATCTTCGTCAGCCCCGACGAATCCGGCCGCGTCACCAAACTCAACATCCGCGAGGGCGACATGGTGAAAGCCGGCGATCCCGTCTATTCGGTCGACGACGACCTGCAGCAGGCCGACCTCTACCAGAACAACGCCGCGCTGGCCAACGCGCAGCAGAGCTACGATCGTGCCGCTTCGCTGAGCAAGACCGGCTCGGGCACGCAAGCCACGCTCGACTCTGCGCTATCGGCGCTGCGCGTGGCGGAAGCCCGCGTCAACAGCTCACAGACCCGGCTGACCCGGCGCAGCGCCTTTGCGCCGGTCGGCGGCACCGTCCAGCAGATCTACTTTCGCGAGGGCGAGATGGCGGCGGCGCAGCGGCCGGTGCTGTCGATCATGCCGCCCGGCAACATGAAGCTGCGTTTCTTCGTGCCGGAAGCCGAATTGCCGAAGCTTGCGATCGGCGACGAGGTCAAGGTGACCTGCGATAATTGCGCCGCCGATCTCACCGCCAAAATCTATTTCATCTCGACGACCGCGGAATATACCCCGCCGGTGATCTACAGCCTCGATGAGCGCAACAAGCTGGTCTACCTGATCCAGGCGCGACCGAGCCGGCCCGATGCCTTGCGCGTCGGCCAGCCTATCAGCGTGTTCTTCAATGCGCGGACACCGGTGGCGGACAAGCGATGACAACTCTATCCACCACCGCACCCGATATCGCGATCGATGTGTCGGGCCTCTCAAAATCGTTCAGCGGCCGCGCGGTGGTGCAGGACCTGTCGATGCAGGTCAAGCGCGGCACCATCTATGGCTTCCTCGGCCCCAACGGCTCCGGCAAGACCACCACCATCCGCATGCTGTGCGGCCTGCTCACGCCGGATGCCGGCGAGGGGACTTGCCTCGGCTACGACATCCGCCGCGACGCCGACAAGATCAAGCGTCAGGTCGGCTACATGACCCAGCGCTTCAGCCTGTACCAGGATCTCTCGGTGCGGGAGAATCTGGAATTCGTCGCAAGACTTTATGGCATGCGCGACGCCCGCGGCGCCGCGCGCGAGATGATCAAGCGCATCGGCCTGACCGGCCGCGAGGAGCAACTCGCGGGCGAACTCTCGGGCGGCTGGAAGCAGCGGCTGGCGCTCGGCGCCTGTACGCTGCCCAATCCTCAACTGCTGCTGCTGGACGAGCCGACCGCCGGCGTCGATCCCAAGGCGCGTCGCGATTTCTGGAACGAGATCCATGCGCTCGCCGCCGAAGGGCTGACGGTGCTGGTCTCCACCCATTACATGGACGAGGCCGAACGCTGTCACGAGATCGCCTATATTGCCTATGGCCATCTGCTGGCGCACGGCACGGTAGACCAGGTGATCGCGAAATCGGCG
This sequence comes from Hyphomicrobiales bacterium, assembly GCA_038244925.1. GTDB lineage: Bacteria > Pseudomonadota > Alphaproteobacteria > Rhizobiales > Xanthobacteraceae > Bradyrhizobium. Next base: position 12,827 of record JBBRSX010000088.1, read on the forward strand.
CTGTCGACCTACACCGTCACCGGCGACGATCTCAACAGGCTTTCGGTTGAACTCACCGGCAAGCCCGGCATCGACATGGTGGCGCCGTTCGGGGCCAGCCTGCACGTCTCCAGCCGCGACAAGTCCGCGCTCGAGGCGACGATCGCGCCCTATCGCAATGGCAAGGGCTGGCACTTCCAGCCCAGCGAGCCGTCGCTGGAAGACGTGTTCATCGACCTGATGAGCCGCTCCAAGGACAATTTCCAATGAGTGCGACCGAAATCCAACGCCGGAACCACGACGTCAAGGAGCCGCCGTTCGGCTTCTGGTGGCGCAGCTATGCGATGCTGGTCAAGGAATTCATCCAGCTTCGCCGCGACCGGGTCTCGTTCGCGATGATCGTGATGCTGCCGGTGATGCAGCTGGTGCTGTTCGGTTTTGCCATCAACACCACGCCGCGCAATCTGCCCACCGCCGTCTTGCTGCAGGAAGACAGCGACCTCGCGCGCTCGGTGCTGAAGGCGATCGAGAACACCGCCTATTTCCGCTTCGTCCGCGAGGTTCACTCGGTCGTCGAATTCGACGATCTGCTGCAGTCCGGCAAGGTGCTGTTCGGCGTCGAAATTCCGCGCGGTTTCGAGCGCGCGGTGCGGCGCGGCGATCGCCCGGCGCTGCTGGTGGCGGCCGATGCGACCGATCCGGTGGCGGCGGGCTCGGCGCTCGGCGCGCTCGGCCCCATCGTGCAAAGCGCGCTGGCGCACGATCTACATGCCGGCGATCCGCCCGTGATGCCGTTCGAGATCCGCTCCCATGCGCGCTACAACCCGGCAGGCTCCTCGCGGCTCAACATCGTGCCCGGCCTGGTCGGCACCATCCTGACCATGACCATGCTGATTTTCACGGCGCTGTCGGTGACCCGCGAGATCGAGCGCGGCACCATGGAAAGTCTGCTGTCGATGCCGATCAAACCGGTGGAGGTGATGTTCGGCAAGATCATCCCCTATGTGATCGTCGGTATCGTCCAGGCGACGCTGATCGTCGGCATCGGGGTGCTCTTGTTCGGGGTGCCTATCCTCGGCAGCGTCGCCTTGCTGGCGCTGCTGACCACGCTGTTCATCACCGTCAACCTTGCGATCGGCTACACGTTCTCCACCATCGTCCAGAACCAGTTGCAGGCGATGCAGCTCTCGATGATGTTCTTTTTGCCGAGCATTTTGCTGTCCGGCTTCATGTTTCCGTTCGCGGGCATGCCGCGTTGGGCGCAATATATCGGCGAAGGCCTGCCGCTGACGCATTATGTCCGCATCGTCCGCGCCATCATGCTGAAGGGCGCCAGCATCCAGAATCTGCAGTATGACACCCTGGCACTTATTGCGCTGATGCTGCTGGCGATGACGATCGCCGTTACGCGCTTCCGTCGCACGCTCGATTGATGCAATATCGTAGCCGTCATTCCGGGTCGATGCGCAGCATCGAACCCGAAAGTTCGAGATTCCGGGTTCACGCTGACGCGTGCCACGGAATGACAAGGGAAAGAAAGAAAAATGTTGGGGCTGTGGGGAAGCAGTAACGAAAGCTCGGCGGTATCCACCGATTTCCGGCATGCGCTGATGCAGCAGGTGTTGCGTACCGAGCTGATCCGAATCAAGGCGCTGATCGCTACAACGTTGGCTCTCGCGATTATCCTGGGGGTCATTGACCTCGTCGATCCGGAAGCGGTGAATCATCTTTGGCATGGCCGGTTCAACCCGCTCTACCTTTATGCGATCCTGATTCCGTTCGTCGTTCTGGAATTGTGGGTCCATGCGATCATCACCCGACATTTACGGCTGGATCATGATGTGCCTGCGATCAGGCGATATTTCAGTGCGCTGATTGAGACCTCAATGCCAACGCTCGCTCTGATGCTGGAGATCAACAGTATGGGATCGGTCCAGGCCCTCGGCTTCGTCGCGCCGCTGATATATTTTATTTTTATCATTCTATCCACACTGAGGCTGGACTTCTGGCTCTCGGCCTTTACCGGGTTTGTTGCCGCGACCGAGCTTTTCTGCCTGGCGATGTTCTACCGTCCCGACGGCAATGCCGGCCCTCAACCTGATCTTTACTATCACTCGGCGCGCAGCTTCATCATCCTGATCGCGGGAGTGCTCGCTGGAGCGGTCGGCGTCCAATTGCGCCGGCAATTCGAAGCCAGCATTGTGGCTGCGACCGCGCGCGACCGCATCACCAATCTGTTCGGCCAGCACGTCTCGCCGCAGGTGGTCGAGCGGCTGATGGCGGAAGGCACCGGCACCGGGAGCGACATCCGCCGCGTCGCCGTCATGTTCGTCGATTTCCGCAGCTTTACCGCGGGCGCGCGCGACCGCTCGCCGCAGGAGGTGGTGGACAGGCTCGACGGCGCGTTCGCTGTGCTGGTCGATATCCTCGATCGTCATGGCGGTATCGTGAACAAGTTTCTCGGTGACGGATTTTTGGCGCTGTTCGGCGCGCCACTCCAGGCGGACGACGCCGCGCATCAGGCGGTTGCCGCGGCGCGCGAAATGCTTGATGCCAACGATCGCGTCAACAAGGCGACGAGCTGGCCGCTGCGGATCGGGATCGGCATTCACTTCGGCGAGGTGGTCGCGGGCAATATCGGCTCGCCGCGGCGCAAGGAATACACCGTGATCGGCGATACCGTGAATTTCGCCGCGCGGCTGGAAGCGCTCAACAAGGATTTCAATTCGCAGTTCCTGATCTCGCAGGCCGTTCACGAGGCGCTGGGAGACGCGTGCCGCGACGCGGTTTCGCTCGGCGATGTCGAGGTCAGAGGTTACGACAAGCCGATGACGGTGTGGCGATTGGGATAGCCGGCATTCGCTTCGCGAGGGAGTGATAATTATCGCTGCGCAATGCCGGTTCGCTCAGAGCAATCGGCGCAATACTTTGATTGACGGATTGATTCAGGAAATGTCTCTTCCGTGTCGAACCGGAGTATCGACATGCAGCGCCGTTACCTCACCGTCGACGTCTTCACCGACCGCGCCTTCGGCGGCAATCCGCTCGGCGTGGTGCTCGATGCCGGCGGGCTGTCGATCGCGCAGATGCAGGCGATCGCGCGCGAGTTCAACTATTCGGAGACGACCTTCGTGCTGCCGCCTGCGGATCCCGCGCATGATGCGCAGGTGCGCATCTTCACCGTGAACCGCGAGATTCCCTTCGCCGGCCACCCCAATGTCGGCACCGCCTTCGTGCTGGCGACGCAGGCCGCAAAACCACCAGCGCGATTGCTGTTTGAGGAAAAGGCCGGTCTCGTCCCGGTCGAGATCATGACCGAGCAGGGCAGGGTCGTCAGCACCGAATTCACCGCGCCGCAGCCGCTGAAACGAATGTCACAGCTCAGTGCCGAACAGGCCGCGGCTTGCCTCTCGCTGTCGGCAGGCGATGTGAAGACCGATCGACACGTGCCGCAGATCATCTCGGTCGGGCTGCCGTTCCTCGCGGTCGAGCTGTCCTCGCGCGACGCACTGCGGCGGGCGAAGCCGGATGCCGCGGCATTCGCGAACACATTCCCGCTCGATGGCAGCGACGCGATCTATTTTTACACTCGCGACGTACCTGCCAGCGAAAAGCCCTGCGAGCTGCAGGCGCGGATGTTCCACCCCGGCGCCAGCGGACTGTCCGAAGATCCAGCCACCGGCAGCGCGACCGCCGCAGCGGCGGCATTGCTCGCCGATCTGGACTCCATGCGCGACGGCGAATTGAAATTGAGTATCGGGCAGGGCGTCGACATGGGCCGCCCAAGCCTGCTGCTGACGCGCGTGCGCAAACAGGGCGGTGCGATCGTCTCCATCCATGTCGGCGGCGGTTGCGTACAGATGATGGAGGGGACGTTCCGGCTGAAGGGGGAGGAGTGAGCCTTCCGTCGTCATTCCGGGGCGCGCGAAGCGCGAGCCCGGAATCCATACTCACGATCGTGGTTATGGATTCCGGGCCTGCGCCAAGAGGCGCATCCCGGCATGACGGAGGTTAAATCTGCCGCGCCACCAGATTCTCCACCTTCACCCCGTCGCGCTCCTCGATCATCTCCGCAATCCATTGCCGGTGGCAATGCGCATGATCGCGCTCGTAACAGAGAATACAAACCGGGCCGGACTTGTTCACCAGCGCCGACAATTCGTCGAGCTCTTCCCGGGCCTGCACCGTCTTCAGATGCGCCGAATAGATCTTGTGCAGCAGGCCAAACTGGCCGCTGCGCGCTGCCTCTCGGCCGCTCTTCGGCGTACCAAGGCCTCGGAGGTGCAGATAGGAAATCCCGCGCTCGTCGAGACCGGCCGCGAGTTGAGTCTTGGAAAAACCCGGCCGTCGCGACGACGCCACCGCGCGCACGTCGACCAGCAGTTTCACGCCGGCCTGCTCGAGCTCGTCGAGCACCGCCTTCGCCGGCGTCTGCTCGTAGCCGATGGTGAAGAGGCGTTTGGTCTTGCGGGCCATGTCGATGTCCGGACTTGGTTGTGTCGTTGGCGCGAAGCTACGGCAGGGCGGGGTCGATTGCCACATCCGCGTTGCCGCCGGAGGTGGCATATCGCATAGTCGCTCCAAAGCGCCTGTTGATGGCCGCTCACACCGGGGGAAACGCGATGAACCAATGGCGCCGTTCGCTGGCATGGACGCTGGCGCTACTCGTCTGCAGCGTCGCTGCTGCTGGCGCGCAGACCTATCCCGACCGCCCGGTCAAAATCATCGTCCCGATCGCACCCGGCGGCAGTTATGACCTGGTCGGGCGGCATATGGCCGATGCACTCTCGAAGCGGATGGGGCAGGCCTTCGTGGTCGAAAACAAGCCCGGCGCCGGCACCGTGGTCGGCACCCAGGCCGCAAGCCAGAGCGAGCCGGACGGCTACACGCTGCTGATTGGCGGGCTCTCCAACATGGCGTTCAATTCGGCGCTGTATTCAAAGCTCGGCTACGATCCGCTCAGGGATTTCGTGCCGATCGCGCTGGTCTACAAATTTGGCTACGTCATGGTCGGCCGCAAGGACCTGCCGCAGGCGAAACTGCAGGACATTGTCGCTGCGGCGAAGGCCAACCCGGGTTCGATTACGGTGGCGACCGCCGGCGTCGGCACCGGCCAGCAACTGGTGGCCGCAGCCTTCATGAAGGCCGCGGGCGTGAAATTCCTGGAGGTGCCTTACAAAGGTTCGCCGCCGGCCTTCACCGATCTGCTCGCCGGCCGCATCGACCTGTTCTTCGACTCGATGGCGGCGGGGCTGCCTTATGTGCAATCTGGGCAGGCGAGGGGCATCGCGGTGCTGTCGTCGAAACGCAGCCCGCTCGCGCCTGATGTGCCGACGATGTCGGAAGCCGGTGTTGCCGGTCTCGATGTCGACTCCTGGCTCGGTATCTTCGCGCCTGCGAAAACACCGCCGGAGGTCATTGCAAAACTGCGCCGCGATATCCGCGCCTCGCTGCCCGAGCTAAAGGATCGTTTCGAGAAGAGCGGCGGCGAGGTCTGGGATCTCGCAGATGACAAGGTCGATGCGTTCGTCGCGTCGGAATACGAGAGCTGGACCAAACTGATCCGCGAGGCGGGCATCAAGCTCGACTAGAAGATTACTTCACCCGCTCGATCAATTCCATCGCTCCCGCCGGCGCACGCACCTTGCCTTCGTGAATCACGTAGGCGAACACGTCGCGCGGTATTTTCTTGGGCTTGGCCGCATCGACCTTCGGCAGGTCATCGGGCTCGCTTCCCGCCGCCCATGACTGAAACCGCTTGGCCCAGGCGTCGAGCTGTTTCGGCGGATAGCAGGTCTTGAGTTCGTCATTGCCTTTCTGCAGCCGCGCATAGACGAAATCGCTGGCGACATCGGCGATCGCCGGGTATTTGCCGTGCTCGGCAAACACGACGGGCGTCTCGAATTGCCGCACCAGCGCGATGAACTCGGGCACGCAAAAGCTGTCGTTCCGCACCTCGACCACGTGACGCAGCGCGCGGCCTTCGAGTTGGCGCGGCAACAGCTCGAGAAACTTGCCGAAGTCGGCACCGTCGAATTTCTTGGTCGGCGCGAATTGCCACAGCACCGGGCCGAGCCGGTCGCCGAGTTCCAGCACGCCGGAATCGTAAAAGCGCTTCACGGAATCGCCGGCCTCCGCCAGTACACGGCGGTTCGTGGCGAAGCGCGGTCCCTTCAACGAAAATACGAAACCGTCGGGAACTTCGCGCGCCCATTTGCGAAAACTCTCCGGCTTCTGCGAGCCGTAATAGGTGCCGTTGATCTCGATCGAGGTCAGCTTTGACGCGGCGTAGGACAGCTCCTTCGCCTGGGTCAACTTCTCCGGATAAAACACCCCGCGCCACGGCTCGAACGTCCAGCCGCCGATGCCGATATAGATATGGCCGCTGCTCGTGGCGGAGGATTTCGGGGGCTTGGTCACGGGGGGCACTCATCGCGATAGAGGAAGGAGGTTAACGGCCCGATCCTACTCAAATCGGCCGGGATTGGCCAGTTTGCCGCGGGGAACGGCGAATGGCCTGAAAATCACGGCGGTTTCGGCGTGCGCGGGTGCGACATGTGGACAGGGGAGCCGCTTCCGCCGACAATCCCGGTGTTACTTGGCGCGCGTATTGCAAAGTATTGCGGGACGGGTTCAGGACTGGAATTGGTTTAGAACGGTTCAATGATCAGCAAGCTTCATCCATCGCAACCGGCACCAGGCGCCAGCGACAGGGCCGGTCCGCCGATTCAGTTCGGCGCGCTGCTGATGGCCGAAGGCGGGTCGCAGCGAAGCGGGCCGCCCTATCTGTTCCGTGGCATGACCGAGCCCGAAATCGCGCAGGTGCTGGGCTCGGGAAAGCGCAAGGTGCTCTACCGTGGCGCCCAGCTGTTCAGCCAGGGCACTCCGCAAGACGGCATCTACCTGATCGAGACCGGCCGGATCAAGGTGTTCTACACCGCGCCGTCGGGCCGCGAGATTACGCTTGCCTATTGGCACTCCGGCAATTTCGTCGGTGGGCCCGAGGTGTTCAAGCAGGGCTTGCACGTCTGGTCGGGGGAGGCTGCGGTCAACAGCAGCGTGCTGCATTTGCCGGGCGACACGCTGCGCCGCATGGTGATGACGATTCCCGCGCTGGCGATCGGAATCATCGAAGGCCTGAGTTTCAAGGGCCAGTGCTATTCGGCGCTGGCGCAAATGCTCGGGACCCGCTCGCCGACGGAACGGCTGGCGCAGTTGCTGCTGCATCTGATGAACCTGTACGGTGTCGAAGAGCGCGACGGCACCCTGATCGCGGCATCGTTCACGCATGCCGACCTCGCGCATATGACCGGCGTGACGCGCCAGTCCGTCACGGTCAGCCTCAAGCGGTTTACCGAACTCGGAATCCTGCACGCGCATGGCGCCAACATCGTCATCCGCAACGCGGACCTGTTGAGCGGAATTCGCGACGGAAAGCTCGCCAAGGTTGCCGCCTCGGACGATCACTAGAATTGGTAAGCGGTACGAGCGAACGCCGGCGCGACAGGTTGCCGGCGCCGTCAGGCGATTCCAGGCGTTCGCTCCGGGCGTGCTGGCTAATTTGTAGCCATCGCGCCCACCGGCTGATCAAATCCCGCGGTTTTCGTGTTCATTAATTGAGCATCCCAGTATTTCTTCGCAATACGTTGCTGCCTCGAAGCGTTCGTCGTTTCGGATTCTCGAGGTGCCGTTCAGAGTTTGCCCATCGGACGTCGTCGTCCGCGATGGAAGCAAGCGAGTTCACGGCAATGACGCCCACTCCGTTCATTCACCATCTCCTGCGCGAGCCGCGCCGCGCGCCAGACCAGATGCGTGCCGTCCAGGCGCATTCGCTGGCACATCGTTTGCAACATCAAGAGCATCACGCCAATCAATCCGCTCACCGCCGAGCCGACCTGCCACCTCTCGCTATGGCCGGGGAAATTCGCATGGGCATCCCACATTCCGCACAGTCTGGTTCGAAAGGATTTGTCTCATGAGCGTCGCTCCCGCGTCTAAACTCTCAGGCTTGTTTCCCTTGCTGGTGGCATCGGCCATCGTCTTCGTACCCGGACAGGCGAGTGCGGAGACGCTCGAGATCGGCATCGGCACCCAGAACACGACGACCAATACGGCGACGGGCGGCATCGTCTTGAAGGAGCTTGGCCTGCTCGAGAAGCACCTGCCGAAAACCGGCAAGTACAAGGATTTCGAATACAAGCTGAGCTGGCAGAACGCCACGTCGGGTCCGCCGATCACCAACGGCATGATGGCCAACAACATCCAGATCGGCATGATGGGCGACTATCCGCTGATGGTGAACGGCGCCACCGGACAGGCCACCAAGAACGAAACCCAGCTCGTAGCCATCATCGCCTACAACGTCGTCGGCGGCGGCAACGGCATCGTCGTCCACAAGGACTCGCCCTATTACGAACTCGCCGACCTCAAGGGCAAGAACGTCTCGGTGCCGTTCGGCTCGGCCGCGCACGGCATGATGCTGACGTCGCTGCAAAAGAAAGGATTGCCGCCGGACTTCTGGAACCTGGTTTCCCAATCGCCGGAGGTCGGCAGCACCAATTTGCAGGAGAAGCGCATCGACGCCCATGGCGACTTCGTGCCGTTCGCCGAACTGCTCCCGTTCAAAGGTTTCGCCCGCAAGATATATGACGGTGCCGAGACCAAGTCTCCGACATTCCATGGCGTCGTCGTGCGCAAGGACTTTGGCGAGAAATATCCGGAAATCGTCGTCGCCTACATCGATGCCTTGATGGAGGCCAACGACTGGATGCGCAAGAATCCGAAGCTCGCGGCCGAGAAGATCGAGGAGTGGACCAAGATCAACAAGGAAGTGGTCTACATCTTCCTCGGACCCGGCGGCGTGCACACGCTCGATCCGACCATCAAGCCGAAATGGATCGAATCGATCGGAAACAACTACGCGATCCTGCAGAAGCTGAACATGATCAAGGAACTGAATATCGGCGCCTGGGTCAACGACAGCTATGTTCGGCAGGCCTTCAAGGCGAAGGGGCTCGACTACGACAAGCAGCTTGCTTCGTTCGACAGCTACAATGTGACCGGCACCGATCCCGTCTGCAATGTCCCGGTCAGCGACCCGAAGAAAACCGGCGAGATCTGGATACAGGGCGGCGATATCGTTCCCTTCAGCTCACCCGTCTGCACGCTGCTTGGCGTGAAGAAGTTCACCGCTGACGGCAAGAAGTTCAACGCCATCTATCTGGTCGACCACGAACTCGGCATCAAGGTGTTCGCCGACGCCGCGTTCTATTCGATCGGCGGGCAGGATCCGAAGAAGCCGGATGTAGTACCGTTCCTCCTGAAGAAGGACGCGGAAGGCTACGCGGCCAGGAATGGCGGCAAGCTGGCGACCTATGCGGAAGTTCTCGGCGCCATCAATGTCGGACAATAGGGGCGACCGATGGGCACGGTATCAAGCGCCAAAATCATCGCGATCCCGATCATGGAAAAGCCCCCGGAGCCTGCGGCTGTCGTCGCGACGGTCGCCACCAAAGCTTCGCCGGTCGCTTCGGACTTTTCGGTATCAGAGCCAGAAGCACCGATCCCGACCGTCTCACTGCGCAAAGTCCTTGACGGGCTTTGGGCGAAAATCACCCGAGAGCGCGTCATTTCCGCGCTGCTCGGCGGCATCTCGATCGCGGCACTGTTCCTGTTCTGGTACTTCGGCACCAAGTACAAGCTCGAATTCTACATCCGCTTCAAGAACGTTCCGACGCCCTATGAAGTGTATCAGCAACTGACGGAGGTCGGGCTGTCGAACAAGTACCTGTTCAACATCGCCATCAGCGTTCGGCGCATTCTGATGGGTTTTGCGATCGCGATCGTGATTGGCGTGCCGCTGGGGCTGTCGATCGGCAAATACGAGCGCGTGCGCGACCTGTTCATGCCGGTGGTCGAGATACTGCGGCCGATCCCCGCGATTGCCTGGGTTCCGATGTCGATCATGCTGTGGCCGAACAACGAGGCCAGCATCGTCTTCATCACCTTTATCGGTGCGTTCTTTCCGATCCTGCTCAACACCATTCACGGCGTCCATTCGCTCGACGGCGTGCTGGTACGGGCAGGGCGTTGCCTCGGCGCCGGCGAAGGCCGGCTGCTCCTGAACGTGATTTTACCGGGCTCGATGCCGCATATCTTCACGGGTCTTGCGGTCGGCATGGGCGTGGCGTGGGTGTCGCTGATCGCGGCCGAGATGATCTCGGGCCAGTTCGGCGTCGGCTACTTCACCTGGGAGGCCTATTCGCTGGTGAACTATCCCGCGATCGTGCTCGGCATGATCACGATCGGCGTACTGGGTCTGGCCTGCAGCGGCATCATCCGCATGGTCGGCGTTCTCGTGATGCCCTGGCTGGCATTCGCACCTGGGAGCAAGCGATGACAATGGCAATGGCGAATACCGAAGTCCAAAAGGGCTTTATCGACGTTCGCGACATGGGCGTGACGTTCGGCGCCAACGACAACAAGGTGGTCGCCGTCGACAACGTGTCGCTCAACGTCCAGCCCGGCGAGTTCGTCTCACTGATCGGACCCTCCGGCTGCGGCAAGTCGACCTTGCTTTCCATCGTCGCCGGCTTCGTCCAGCCGACGCATGGCGAGGCCACGCTCGACGGCAAGGCCATTACAAAACCCGGTTCGGACCGCGGCGTCGTGTTTCAGCAATACTCGCTGTTCCCGTGGCTGTCGGTGCGCAAGAACGTCGAGTTCGGCCTGAAGATGGCCGGCGTCGAGCAGAGCAGGCGAAACGTCACGGCGCGCTCGCTGCTCGATCTCGCAGGGCTGCTGTCGTTCGAGAACCATTATCCCGATCAGCTCTCCGGCGGCATGAAGCAGCGCATCGGCATCGTCCGCGCGCTGGCGACCAGCCCGCAGGTGCTGTTGATGGACGAGCCGTTCGGTGCACTGGATACGCAAACCCGCGTGGTCATGCAGGAGATCCTCACCAACATCTGGCAGCAATTCAAGATCTCGGTGCTCTTCATTACGCACGATATCGAGGAATCGATTTTCCTCTCCGACCGCATCTACGTCATGACCGCGCGGCCGGGCCGCATCAAGGCAGAAATCAAGGTGCCGCTGCCGCGTCCGCGGCGGGCGGAGATGACCGACACGCCGGAATTCATGAACCTGGTGCAGGAACTCAAGGGCCTGATCCGCGAGGAGTCACTGGCCGCCATGGCGCCCGAGATCAAGGATCGAGGTCTATCCGGCTTTGGAATGAACGTGGGACCGAAAGGAGTGGGCGAAATCTTCTGACACAATTCTAGACGTCGCGGCCTGACAGGCGCGAACCGAAAATCAACGAAACTAAACACCAAGACCAGACGCGATGAGGCGTGCGCGTCAACGATGTCGCGCGCCCGCGTCACAGATAGGAGAATTCAATGGCTAAGAAACCAAACATTCTGTTTTTTCACGTCGACAACCTCGGCATGGGCGAGCTCGGCTGCTACGGCGGCGGCATCCTGCGCGGTGCCGACACCAAGCGCATGGACACCTTCGCCAAGCAAGGCGTCAAGCTGACGCATTACGTCGTCGAGCCGCAGTGCACGCCGACCCGCTCGGCGCTGATGACCGGACGTTTCCCGATCCGCTCGGGCAACCACACCATCGCGCTCGGCGGCAATGGCGGCGGCCTTGTCACCTGGGAACGCACCATCGGTTCGATCCTGTCGGAATCGGGCTATGCGACCTCGATCTACGGCAAATGGCACATCGGCGCCGAGGACGGCCGCTTCCCGACCGACCACGGTTTCGACGAATGGTACGGACCGCTGCGCACCTATGACGAATGCATGTGGCTGACCGACCCGCATTACGTGCCGGAGCGCGACGGCTTCTCGCACATGCATGAGGGCGTCAAGGGCCAGGGCGCGAAGCCGATCATGGAAGAGCAGCTCACCATGGAGACCAAGAAGACGTGCGATCTGGAGTACCAGAAGCGGGCGCTGAAATTCATGGAAAAGTCCGTCAAGGCGGACAAGCCGTTCTACTGCTACTTCAACCACTCGCTGATGCACTTCCCGATGTCACCGCGGGACGAATTCGTCGGCAAGAGCACCAACGGCGAGTGGGGTGACTGCCTCCTGATGCTGGACCACGATTTCGGCGTGCTGCTCGACAAGCTCGACGAACTCGGCGTTGCCGACAACACCATCGTCGTGATGTGCGGCGACAACGGCGCCGAGGACCATCTCGCCGGCCGTGGCACCGGCGGCTTCTTCGACGGCTCCTACTTCTCCTCGGCGGAAGGCGGCATCCGTACCCCGCTGCTGATCCGTTGGCCGCAACACATTCCAGCGGGCATCGAAAGCAACGAGATGGTTCATGTCACCGACATGTTCACGACGCTGCTGTCGATGACTGGCTGCAAGGC
>JBBRSX010000089.1:0-25109 GCA_038244925.1 Hyphomicrobiales bacterium
CTTGCAACGAAATCGCCGGCTCGGGCGGCGGAAGTGAGCCAGTCGCGGTTTCCGGTGGCGGCGTAGAGATCGAGGAAGGCCTGTCCCATCGCCAGCGTGTCGCCGAGGAAGGGGCCGCCACGATCATTGTCGCCGTGGCGGAATCCGCCATTCGGCAGCGCGCGGTTGTCGATCACCCATTTTGCCGCGCGGACCGCGATCTCCAGCGCCTTGGGATCGTTGGTGACGTCGTAATAGGCCGCCAGCCCCGAGATCGCCCAGCCGTTTTCACGCGCGTACAAATTCTTGTCGATGCGCGGCATGCCGAGTTTGCGGCGTTCGCCGTCCGATAGCGCGTAGTACTTGTGACCGTCGGTGTCGTGATCGAGGTCGGCGTCCTGGCTGACATAAAACGCGCCGTCGGGGCTGGTGAGGAAGGACGCGAGATAGCGTTCGATGTCGCGTGCGGCGGCGAGGTATCTCGGGTCCTTCCACAGCGCATAGGCCTGGCTGTACTGCCGCAGATACTGGGCCTGAAATGACATGATTTTTTCGAAATGCGGATGGCTCCAGGAGCCGGCTTCCGAATACTGGAACACGCCACCCCAGACCGGATCGATCAGTGCGATGGCGGCATCGAGCGTCTGCCGGGCGCGCTTGGTCGCAATGGTGTCGCCGGCCTCGGCTCTGACGATCGCGAGATCCATGCTGTCCGCGTCGATATATTTCTGGTTCTCGCCCCAGCCGCCGAGCTTGTCGTCCCAGGATTCGTCGAAATTCTTCGAAAGCTCCGCGCGCTGTTCTTTTGGAAGGAAGGCTGACGCTGATGGCTTGACTTCAAACGCTTCGCCGACCGAGGGGCCCGGCGAGGGATCGTCGATGATGGCCTTGAGCAGGGCCTGCATCCGCTCCGGCTCGATATAGCCTCGGATCTTGGCGATCTCGGTGCCGTCGGGCCCGAACACGATCGTCGCCGGCCAGCCCCAGTCGCCGTAGCGGCTCGACAGGTCAGGGTTGGCGTCCTGGTCGACGCGAACCGGCAGATATTTCGAGGCCAGCAACTCCCGCACTTCGGGATTCGCGTAGGTGGTCTTTTCCATGACATGGCACCAGTGGCACCACACCGCCTCGAGATCGAGGATCACGAAGCGCTTTTCGGTCGCGGCGCGGGCGAACAGATCATCGTCCCAGCCGCTCCATTTCGGTCCATCCGCTGCGAATGAAGGAGTTGCCGCAAACGCGGCAATGGCTGTTGCGGCAATGCGGACGAGTTTCATGGCGGCTCCCGGAAGCGCTGTTGTTGCGATAGCTACGGGCGCCGAAAAATCCGGGCTCAGACTTTCAACGATGTCACAGGATCGTGAGAGCTTACGTCGATTTCTCGGGATGCCCGGTCATATTCACCAGCAGCCGATCCAGCGAGGCGGCGCCGGGACCGACGATCGCCAGCCACATGAAACCGGCGAAGTACGTCACCTCCTCGAAGCCGAGCAGTGTTTCCAGCGAATCGATATCGCCCCATTTCGCCGACCTGATCGCGACCAGCATGACCACCGCCAGCATCGCGGCGGGGACTCGCGTGAACAGGCCAAGGATCAGCATGACGCCGCCGAAGCACTCCACGCCCGACACGAAGGGGGTGAGGATTTTTGGGAACGGAATGCCCCAGCCGATAAAGTTCTCGGTCACCTGCGCCAGGTTGGTGAGCTTGCCCCAGCCGGTCAGCATGAAGGTGTAGCCAACGACGAGCCGCATCAGCAGCGGGCCGGCCCAGGAAAAATGCGATGCGATCTTCGCCGGCAACAGGATGAGAAGATTGACGATAAAATTCATGCGAACCCCCCTCTAAGTATTTTGGCGTGAAACCGCGAGCTGCGGCCTCTTCAAATCCAGTGCGAACGAAAAAACGCCGCAGCCAGTGACGGAAACCTGGTCCTGGCAGGAGTTTCGCAATGGCCGGCCCGCTTGTTACGGGGGCCTTAGCCGAAATTTTGCAGTGCAGGGAAAGTCTCGAGCAGCCAGATGCTGATGCTGGACACGGCGCCGGTCAAGAAGCCAATGCCGGTGATCACCATCAATACGCCCATCGCGCGCTCGACGGTGTCGAGGTGTCGCTTCATCCGTGCGAACAGCGAAGAGAACTGCTCGATCATGAAGGCCGCCAGCAGAAACGGGATTCCGAGCCCGGCGGAATAGACCGCAAGCAGCCCGGCACCCTTGGTCACGGTGGCCTCGGCGGCCGCGACCGACAGGATCGCCGCCAGAATGGGTCCAATGCAGGGTGTCCAGCCGAAGGCGAAAGCAAGCCCCATCACATACGCGCCCCATAGCCCGACCGGCTTCGGCGCCGTCAGTCGTCCTTCGCGCATCAACAAGCCGATCCGGGTCAGCCCGAGGAAATGCAGGCCCATGATGATGATGACGATGCCGGCGAGGATCGACAACTCGGCCGACCAGGCGCGGATCAGGCCTCCGATAAAGGAGGCGCTGGCGCCGAGGGCTACGAACACAGTGGAAAAGCCCAGCACGAACATGACAGCCGAGACCATCACGGCGCGCTTGGAGGCCTGCGTCGATTCGTCGTTGGCGACATGTTCGATGGTCGCGCCGGTCAGATAGATCAGATAGGGCGGCACCAGCGGCAGCACGCAGGGCGACAGGAAGCTGACGAGACCGGCGATCAGGGCCGCCGGGATGGAAACATCGTGCATTACATGACCTTCGAGAAACTGCGGCCGAGAACTACGGCAGGGCATAGCGCCGTCTTGGCTTGTACGGAACAGGCAATTCGGAAGTTTCGTCGCCTTCCCTGTCAACTTCGGTCACAGAGCCGTGTCCGGCACGCCGGCGTAATACGGGGACTACGCCGGGATAGCGCTGGCGGCGAAACAAACGCTAGTATCATTTCGTACCGCGGTCACCAGCTCGCCAACCAGGATCCCCATGCGTATCGGCATCCGCAGCGCCATTTCAGCCCTCGTCCTGACCTCGATCGTGGTCAGCGCCGTCGGGGTGCATCTGTTGTGGTGGCGCACCGCCCAGAAGGTCAGCCAGACCCTGGCCGATACCATCAACGACCAGATCGTGTCTGCGGTCGGCGACGAGCTGCAGTCGATCACGACGGAGGCGCGATCGTCGATGATGGCGGTGCGGACGCTGCTGCTCGGGAAAGTCTTCGATCCCCGCGAGATGCGGAAGCGCGAATTCGTGTTCCAGTCGCAGTTGCTGTCGCAGCCGACCATTTCCTGGGTGGCGTTCGCCTGGCCCGACGGATCGTTCTACGCCGGGCACAAGCTCGGCGACGCCGTGATCGAAATGATAGAGATCGGCGCCGACCGCAAGATGCGGATCGACCGCTACGAATTCGCCGGCAACGATCTTGAGCTCAAGAGCCGCCGGATGGAAGACACCAAGTATTCCGTCGCCAACCAGGAATGGTTTCGGGTCGCGATCGACACCAACGACGAGCACTGGTCGACATTTTCGGCGCTCCCCAACGGTGAGCGGCCGGCCGCCGCTTTCGCGGCGCCGATCGATATCGACAAGAAGCCCGCCGGCGTTATTGCCATCATCATCGAGTTGACGCGGGTTTCCAATTTCCTGTCGCAGCTCACGGTCGGAAAGTCCGCAGGCGCGTTCATACTGGAGCGCGACGGCCGCGTGGTTGCAGCCCCCGATCCCGATGCCAACGAGGTGATGGCGCTGAAGACCGATCATCCGCTGTTTCCGGTCGCGGTGGACGCGATCCGGCAGGCCGGCAAAGCCTATGATCCCGGCGAAGGCCAGGCGTTTCATTCCCAGGTGACGCGGGACGGCAAGGCCTATCAGGCGGTGATGACGCCGATCTCGTTTCCGGGCTGGTCGCTGGTGACCGTGGTGCCGGAGTCGGAGTTTCTCGGGCCGGTGCAGATGACGATCCGGAAATTGCTGATCGGCCTTGCGTTCCTGATCGTGTTTGCCGGGCTGCTGTCGGCCTGGCTGGCCCAGCGCCTGATCGCCGCACCCCTGATCAAGGTGGTGGGCGAGATCAGGCATGTCGAGCGCTTCGATCTGGATAAAGTGGAACGGCACCCGTCGCGCCTCAGTGAAATCGAAAACCTCTCCAGCGCCATCGGCGACATGGCGCAGGGGCTCGCCGCGTTCCGAAAGTATATTCCAGCCGATCTGGTCAAGCGGCTGATCAGCGACGGCAACGGCGCGCGGCTCGGCGGCGCGGTGCGGCCGATGAGCGTGATGTTCATAGATCTCGCTGGGTTCACCGGCATGTCGGAGCGGCTCGGCGACCGCATCATTCCGCTATTGTCGCGCTATTTCGACGCCGTCTCAGTGCAGATCCAGAACCAGGGAGGCACCATCGACAAGTTCATCGGCGATGCCGTGATGGCGTTCTGGGGCGCGCCGGCGCTCAATCCGGATCATGCAGCCGATTGCTGCCGCGCCGCGCTGGCGTCGCAGCGCGCGGTCGCAGACGCGGGTCTGGTCGACGACCACGGTCAGCCCGTCAAAATTCGCATCGGCATCAATTCCGGCGACATGCTGGTCGGCAATATCGGCTCGGAAGTCCGACTCAACTACACCGTGATCGGCGATGCCGTGAACATCGCAAGCCGGCTGGAGAGTACCAACAAGGTCTACGGCTCCACCATCATCATCGGACCGGAGACGCGCCAGCTGGCAGGCGACCGCATCATCGTGCGCGAACTCGATCGGCTGGCGGTATACGGACGCGCCGGCGGCCTGCAGATCTACGAATTGCTGGGCATGGCCGGCGAGTTCGATGGCGCGCTCGACTGGGTGGCCTCCTATGAAGCGGGCCTCACGGCCTGGCGTGCCGGCGATTTCACCGCCGCGATCGGTTCGTTTGAGAAGGTGATGGAAATTCGCCAGGACGATACCGCGTCGACGCTGATGGTCGCGCGCTGCAAGCACCAGATCGAGAATCCGACCGACGAGGACTGGGACGGCACGACGGTAGCGCGAAGCAAGTGAGCGTTGCGGCGTTTGCCTCGGCGCCTGTTTCGCCCTAGATCTGCGACTGATGGCGCGTCGCTTCGCGCCCGGTGGAGAAAGCCATCCGGTGTTGAAAGTCCTGCTCACCCATACGCCGCAGGCGCGAGCGCAATATTACGGCGAACGCAGCCTCAGCGGGCTGCAGGCCATCGCCGAGGTCAAGCTGCATCAGCTCGATCCGGCGCTGGATGCGATCGGCCTGATCGCCGCCGCGCGCGATGTCGATATCATCGTCGCCGACCGGCTCACCGCCGGGCCGAGCGAGATTTTTCCAAGACTGCCGAAACTGCGCGCCTTCGTTCGCTGCGCGGTCGACATCCGCAACATCGACGTCGATGCGGCTTCGGCAGTCGGCGTGCTGGTAACGCAGGCCGGGCCGGGGTTCGTGCAGTCGGTGGCGGAACTGGCGTTCGGCTTCATGGTCGATCTATCGCGCGGAGTATCGCGCGCGACCGCCGATTACCATGCCGGGCGAAAGCCGAAGATTATCATGGGCCGGCAACTCGCCGGCAGCCGCCTCGGCATCATCGGTTACGGCAGCATCGGGCGCTACCTCGCCGGCATCGCAAAGGTGCTGGGGATGGAGATTCTGGTCGCCGATCCGTTTGCGACCATCGACGATGCCGCCATTCAACACGTGCCGCTCGACGATCTCCTGGGCCGCGCCGACTTTGTCGTCTGCCTCGCAATCGCCAATGAAAAGACCGAGAACCTGATCGGGCAGGCGGCGCTGGCGCGGATGCAGCCGCAGGCCTTCTTCATCAACCTGTCGCGCGGCAATCTTGTCGACGAGGCGGCGCTGGCGGCGGCGCTGCGCGAGAAACGCATCGCCGGTGCGGCGATGGATGTTGGCCGTGCGCTGGACCAGATGCCGACGCCGGACGTGGCGAAACTGCCGAACGTGATCGCGACGCCGCATATCGGCGGACTGACGCCGCCGGCAATCGAAAGCCAGTCCCTGGAAACCGTGCGGCAGGTCGAGAAGATCGTCGCCGGCGAGATTCCCATCGGCGCCGTCAATGCCGGCAGCTGGACACGCCGGCCCTGAGCCATGCGTCATCAGCTATTCCGCTGAAGCACTGGAACTGAGTATACCGGGCTGGCAGGAATAATCCCGGGAGAACTCCATGGACCCGACGTCGCGGCTGCCGCTGTCCGGCATCACCGTCGTCTCGCTCGAGCAGGCCATCGCGGCACCACTCGCCAGCCGGCATCTGGCCGATTGGGGCGCGCGCGTCATCAAGATCGAGCGGCCCGGCAAGGGCGATTTCTGCCGGGACTATGATTACGTCATGAACGGAATGTCGAGCCAGTTCGCCTGGACCAACCGTTCCAAGGAAAGCCTGGCGCTGGATGTGAAGAGCGAGGAAGGCCAGCGGGTGCTCGACGCGCTGCTGCCGCAGGCCGACGTCTTTCTGCAGAACCTGGCGCCGGGTGCGGCCAAACGATTGGGTCTCGATGGCGCGACGCTGGTCGAGCGTTTTCCGCGCCTGATCGCCTGCGACATTTCCGGCTATGGCAGCGGCGGGCTCTACAGCGAGAAAAAGGCCTACGACCTGCTGGTGCAGTGCGAGGCCGGGTTTCTTTCAGTCAACGGCACGCAGGAGGCGCCGGCCAAATGCGGGATCGCCGTCGTCGATACTGCGACCGGAATGTACATCGTCAACGGCGTCTTGATGGCGCTGTTCAATCGCGAGCGAACCGGCAAGGGCATGGCGTTCGAGGTGTCGCTGTTCGATTCGATGACGGAATGGATGAGCTATCCGGCTTATTACACCGAGGGCGCCGGCAAGCCGCTGGTGCGCACCGGAACGCGTCACGCGACCATCGCGCCGTACGGACCTTTCCGCTGCGGCGACGGCCGCGTGGTGTTTTTCGGTATCCAGAACGCGCGCGAATGGGACGCGCTGTGCGCCCGGGTGCTGGACGATGCCGCGCTCGCCACCGATCCGCGCTACCATACCAACCCGCAACGCATGCAGAATCGTGATGCGCTGGAAGCGCTGATCGAGCAGAAATTCGAGAACTACTCGGCCGAGCAGGTTCTGCAACGTCTCGATGACGCCGCCATCGCCAACGCCAATATGAACACGGTCGAAACGTTTCTGGAGCATCCGCAGCTTCATGCGCGAGATCGGGTTCGCAAAGTGGGATCGCCGAACGGACCGCTGACGAGCTTTTTGCCGGCCATCACCATTCCCGGCGTCACGCCTGTGATGGGCGACATCCCGGCAGTTGGCGCCCATACCGATGCCATCCTCGGCGAACTCGGACTCCGGCAGAAGGCCAGCTCATGACCGCGCAGCGACTGACCCGAACCTATCTCGCCGTTCCCGCGCATCGCGTAAAGATGGTGCAAGGCGCGGCTGCGTCGGCCGCCGATGCGGTGTTCATGGACCTCGAAGACGCAGTGCCTCCAAACGAGAAAGCTACCGCGCTTGCGGCGGCCGCATCGGCGCTCGCTGAACAGGACTGGGGCAAGAAGACCGTTGCGGTCCGGCTCAACGCCATCGACAGCCCATCGATTCAGGAAGAGATCAAACGACTGGGTGGCATCGGCCGGCTGGATGCTTTCATCATTCCCAAAGCGGAGACGGTCGCCGACATCGCACAGATCAGCCGCTGGGTCAGCGACGCTGCCGGATCGCGCACAGCGCCCGTCGAAATGGAACTGCTGATCGAAACCGCGCGCGGGCTGGTTAATGTGGACAGTCTAGCGGCCATGGGCGGTATGGTCACCGCGCTGCATCTCGGCGTCGGCGATTTCGCGGCCTCGATCGGCGCGCGCAGCGCGGAGATCGGCGCTTCACCCTCGGACTACAGGCATGTCGGCAGCGCGGCGGATGGCTATCCCCAGATTCCGCTCGACTTGTTCGCCTATCCGATGATGCGGCTGCTGGTGGCGGCGCGCGCCTTCGGCCTGCGGGCGATCGATGGACCGTGCGGCGCGTTCCGCGATTCCGTCGCCACGCAGGCCACCGCAGCGAAGGCGGCCGCGATGGGATTTGACGGCAAGCAGGTCATTCATCCGAGCCAGATCGAGCCGACACGCGATGCTTTCATTCCATCCGAACAGGAACTGGCGTACGCCGACCGCGCCATCGCGGCGATGGAAGAGGCAGAGCGAAACGGGCAGGGCGCCGTCACCGTCGACGGCAAGATGGTCGATTACGCCAACATCCGGATGATCCGGCGCTTGAAGAGTTTCAAATGACGGGATACGCAGGCTGATGCGGCTTCCCTTCTTCTACGGCTGGATGATCGTGGCGGTGACGTTCGTCACCATGGCGATCGGCGTCAATGCACGGACCGCGTTCTCGCTGTTTTTTCCGCCGATCGTCGGCGAGTTCGGCTGGGAGCGCGGCGTCACGGCCGGCGCTTTTTCCTTTGGCTTTGTGGTTTCCGCCATCGTCAGCCCGCTGATCGGCCGCTTGATGGACCGTTTTGGTCCGCGCGGGGTGATGGAGCTTGGCGTCGCGCTGATGGGGATTGGCCTGTTGCTGGCGCCGCTGACGACCCAGCCGTGGCATCTCTATCTGACCATCGGCGTCATGGTCGGCGCCGGTAGCGTCTGCCTCGGCTATTCCGGCCAATCGCTGTTCCTGCCGAATTGGTTCATTCGCCGCCGCGGGCTGGCAATTGGCGTCGCGTTTGCCGGCGTCGGCATCGGTTCGGTGACCTTGCTGCCGTGGGTGCAGCATATGATCGAGCAGACCGGCTGGCGTACCGCCTGCACGGCGATGGGCATTCTGGTTCTCGTCGTGCTGGCGCCGATCAACCTGCTGCTGCGCAAGCGGCCCGAGGACGTCGGCCTGCTGCCGGACGGCGACGCCGCGCCGACGGCGACATCGGCGAAGCCGGTCTCCAACATCGTCGATCCGGTCTGGGTCGGCACCGACTGGACCCTGGCCCGGGCGCTTCGTAGCGCGCGGTTCTGGTGGGTCGCGCTCGGTTATTTCTGCGGCTTGTACATCTGGTATGCGGTGCAGGTGCACCAGACCAAATTCCTGCTCGACATCGGCTTCAGCCCGAACGTCGCGGTGTGGGCGCTTGGCGTGGTCAGTCTGCTCGGAATTCCCGGCCAGATCTGGCTCGGGCATCTCTCCGACCGGATCGGGCGTGAATGGATCTGGGCCATCAGCTGCGCTGGCTTTGCCATTTGCTTCGCAGCGCTGATCGGGCTGAAATACGCGCCGGTGCTGCCGCTGGTCTATCTGATGATCTTTGCCCAAGGCGCGCTCGGCTACGGCCTGACTTCGATCATGGGTGCGATCGTGCTCGAAATCTTTCAGGGCAAGCAATATGGCAGCATCTTCGGCACCATCATGCTGGCAGCGCTGGCGGGAGGCGCCGCCGGCCCGTGGGCGACCGGCGCGCTGTACGATCTGGCCGGCAGCTACACGCTGGCCTTTGCGATCGGGATTGCGCTGAGTCTGCTGTCGGCGCTCGCGATCTGGCAGGCGTCGCCGCGCAAGGTGAGGGCGGTCGCAGGTCAGATGCACAAGGCGCATGAGAGCTGCGGCTGAAGTCTCGCCGTCAGGCTGATGTAATCCCCATCGCCCGCTGCAGGTCGCCGATGGCGCGCAGAAAGCCGTCGGCCGGCGTGGTCTCCGGGTCGATCAGGCGATGCAGCCGAAAGCCGTCCTCCAGCGCAAGCAGAACCGCGCCGGTCCATGCCGGGTTCAGGCGTGGATCCCTGCCGCTGTTTCTTGCGGTGGTCTCGACGATGTCGGCGATCAGTTTGCGCCGGGCGCGCAGGCGTTTGGCGAGTTCGGGCCGCCGCTTTTCGGCGCGCGCCACGAACAGGATCATTTCCATATGAAGCAGGGGAGAGCGGCCGAGCGGATCCTGCTTGGTGCGATCCATGGTCTTCAGCGCAGCGAGAAAGTCCGGAAGATTGTTGTGACGGGCGAGAAGTTCGTGCGTGCGCCGAATCGACTGCTCGACGTGCTCCTCGATCATGGCGATGATCAATTCGTCCTTGCTCTTGAAATTCGAATAGAACGCGCCGCGCGTGAAGCCGGCCGCCGCCGCGATGTCCTCGATGCTGGCGCCGCCAATGCCCTGTTCCTCGCAGACGCGCGCGGCCGCTTCGAACAGTTTTTCACGGGTATCGTCCCGGGTCGGCCGGGTTCGGACTCTTGACATCCCGCCAGTTTAGGGCAGAATGCAACTCGATACAAGAGTGTATCGAGTTTACGCCCTCTCGACAACAGTCTCGATTTCAACGCGGCAACTCATTGAGGCCATCATGAACGAGCATTTGCAGGCTGCAAATAGCGCGCCGCTGTTCAATCCGCTGTCTCCCGATTTCATTCGCAATCCCTATCCGCACTATGAGCGGTTGCGGACCACTGACCCGATGCATCTGACGCCGTTTGGCACCTTCGTCGCGAGCCGCCACGCCGAGGCCAGCCTGGTGATGCGCGACAAGCGCTTCGGCAAGGATTATGTCGAGCGCACGATCCGCCGTTACGGTCCGAAGATCATGGAAGAACCGGTGTTCCGCAGCATGAGCCACTGGATGCTGCAGCAGGATCCGCCGGACCATACCCGCCTGCGCGGGCTGGTGGTGAAAGCGTTCACCGCGCGCCGGATGGAGGACATGCGTCCGCGCATTCAGCACATCGTCGATGAGACGCTCGATCGCATCCTTCCGCAGGGCAA
The DNA here is from genome assembly GCA_038244925.1 of Hyphomicrobiales bacterium. Taxonomy (GTDB): domain Bacteria; phylum Pseudomonadota; class Alphaproteobacteria; order Rhizobiales; family Xanthobacteraceae; genus Bradyrhizobium. The sequence goes on from JBBRSX010000089.1 coordinate 10,657, forward strand.
GATGGACCTGATCGAGGATTACGCGTTCCGCCTGCCGGTCACCATCATCTGCGATATGCTCGGAATTCCCGAGGAACATCGCGAGGTGTTTTATACCGGTTCGCGCGACGGCGGACGCCTGCTCGACCCGGTGCCACTGACGCCGGAAGAGATCAAGCAGGGCAATAGTTCCAACGCGATGGCGGCGATGTATTTCCAGCAGCTGTTCGAGCTGCGGCGGAAGACACCCGGCGACGACCTGATCACGCAACTGCTGCAGGCCGAGGAAGACGGCAGCAAGCTCTCTAACGAGGAACTGACCGCCAACATCATCCTGCTGTTCGGTGCCGGCCACGAGACCACGGTCAACCTGATCGGCAACGGACTGCTGGCGCTGCATCGCAACCCAGACCAGCTCGCGCTGCTCAAGGCTAGGCCCGAGTTGATCACCAACGCCATCGAGGAATTCCTGCGTTACGATTCCTCGGTGCAACTGACCGGCCGGGTGGCGCTGGAAGACATCGAGGACCTCGGCGGCAAGCGCATCCCGAAGGGCGAAAGCGTGCTGTGCCTGCTGGGTTCGGCCAACCACGACCCGGCGGTCTATCCGGACCGGCCGGAGCAGTTGGATATCACTCGGCCCAATGTCCGGCCGCTCTCCTTTGGCGGCGGCATCCACTTCTGCCTCGGCGCCCAGCTGGCGCGCATCGAGGCTGAGGTCGCGATTTCGACCCTGCTCCGCCGGCTGCCGGACCTGCGGCTCGATGACGCGGTCAATCCGGAATGGCGTCCGACCTTCGTGCTGCGTGGCCTGAAACGTCTGCCGGCGAGCTGGTAAATCGGGGGCCAAGGCGTGTCGTCCTATCGATGTTGCTGTGACTTCGCCATACTTGTCTCTATATATTGAGTTGCTCCGGCGCCGGCTCAACCTGGCGTGGCCATGTGCCGGGGCGGTTCAAGAGGAGACACCGTGCAGACGACGCTGCTCGGCCTGGCAATTGCCTTCATCGTTGCGCTGATCGCCGCGCTCGTCGGGCCGTATTTCATCGACTGGAATCAGTTTCGGCCGCAGTTCGAGGCGGAGGCGGCACGGATCGTCGGGGCTCAGGTTCGCGTCGGCGGCAAGCTCGATGCCCGCCTGCTGCCGGCGCCGTCGCTGCAGTTGCACTCGGTGGTGGTCGGCGGCGCCAACGACCTCGGCAAGGTTCGCGCCGACAAGCTCGACGTCGAATTCAGCCTGAGTTCGCTGATGCGGGGCGAATGGCGCGCCACCGAATTGACCGTTAACGGCATGTCGCTCGATCTTGGGCTTGATTCGAAGGGGCGGGTGGACTGGCCGGCCTCGACCGGGACCTACAATCTCGGTTCGCTGGCGATCGATCGCCTCAATCTGACCGGCCGCATCGCGCTGCATGACGCCGCGAGTCGCGGCACGCTCGAACTGAGCGACATCGCCTTCAGCGGCGACGTGCGTTCGCTGGCCGCCGGCGCGATTCGCGGTGACGGCAACTTCATGCTGTCGGGCACGCGCTATCCGTTTCGCGTTTCCTCGGGGCAGGGCCCCGACGGCAACGGCACCCGCTTTCACCTCAACATCGATCCGGGTCAGCGCGCGTTCGCGGCCGATCTCGACGGGGTCCTGAATTTCGATGTCCGCGCGCCGCGGTTCGAAGGCGCGGTGACGCTGGCGACGCCCGCCGGCCAGAAGGGCAAGGGTGATGAACCGCCGTGGCGCATCACGGCCAAGATCAAGACCGACTATTCGGCGGCGCGGCTTGAACAAATCGAGGCGACCTATGGCGCCGAGGAGCGCGCGCTGAAACTCACCGGCAGCGGCGACATCCGTTTCGGTGCGTCGCCGCTGCTGCGTGCGGCCCTGTCGGCGCGCCAGCTCGATGCGGACAGGTTCGTTGCCAAGGAGAACGCGACCGAGCCGGTTCGTGCGTTGCCGGCGCTGCGCGCGCTGATCTCAGGCGTACCGCTGCCGCCGATCCCGGCGCAGATCGAACTCGCCTCCGAGCAGGTGATGCTGGGCGGTCGCCCGCTACAGGACATTGCGGCCGAGCTGCATGGCGACGCCAAAGCCTGGACTGTTCGCAAACTGGAGTTTCGTGCGCCGGGCAACACCCGGGTTTTGCTGAGCGAGGCGAACGCCAAGACTGCTGCGCCCGATCAGTTCAAGGCGGCGCTCACGATCGAATCGTCAGATCCCGACGCGCTGATGACCTGGTTGCAGGGCCGCGGCGACAGCGCCTATCGCAGCCAGAAGCCTCTGCGCCTGCGCAGCGATGTCACGATCGCCCCCGATGGATTCACCTTCGACGCGATGAAAGCCGATATCGACGGCGGTGCGGTCGAGGGACGGGTTACGGTATCGCATCGGCAAGCGAACAGCGGCTCCAAAATCGACGCGCAATTGAAGGCGGAGCGGCTCGATCTCGACGCCGCCACCGCGTTCGTCCGCTCGCTGGCGGGACCGCAGGGTGACTGGCCGGATGAGGGCACACTCGCGCTCGATATCGCCAGCGCCATTTCGGCGGGGCAGGAGCTGCGTCCGCTGGTGGCAAAGCTTGGCTACGGACCGAAATCGTTCGCGCTCGAGCGTTTGAAGATTGGCCAGCCCGGCAGCGTCATGCTGGAAGGTTTTGGCAATTTAGACCGCGTCAACGCGACGGGAAAACTGGCGCTGGATTCGAGCGCCGCGTCGTTCGGTCAACTCACCAACCTGATCGCGCCATTTGCGCCGGCGCTGGTCGCGCGGCTCAACGCGATGGGCTCCGGTCCGGGTCCCGCGCGGCTGAAGCTGGCGCTCAATCTCGACAAGAGCAGCGCACCGGCCGATCGCGCCAATGCGCGCGCCGTTATCGATATCGATGCGCCGCTGCTCAAGGGTGTCACCACCATCACCGCCAGCCCGCCTGTCGCCGCGATCCATGGCGTCGATCTCACAGCGCTTGGGCGCAGCGACGTCGGGATCGACTCGAAATTGTCGTCGGCGCAGGGCCGCGCGCTGCTGGCGCTGTTCGGCATCGATCGCATCGTTTCGGCAGGCGAGGGCCCGGCACAGTTCGAAGGTACGGCAGCCGGCGCCTGGGGCGCGCCGCTGCGGTTGAAGGCGAAGATTTCCGGTGCGGGACTGGATGCCGAAGCGGATGGCACGGCCGAGCCATGGGCGCAGGACGCCAAGGCCAGTCTCAATCTGAAAGTTCGCAGCGCCGATCTCGGTCCGTTGTTCGATCTCAAACCGACCGACACGCTGGCGCAGAACATCGCGCTTACCTCGCGCGTTTCGCTCGCGGGCAACAAACTGACCTTCGACGATCTCGACAGCACCGTAGCCGGCTCGCGGCTGCGCGGGCGCGTTGCGGTCACGCTGGGCAGCGAGAAGAACATCGAGGGTGAACTGGGCCTCGATCAGCTGGCGCTGGCGCCGGCCTTTGCGCTCGCCATCGGCGCGGCCGGGCACGATGCCGCCGAGCCGCTCGGCGCCGGGCTGGTGAGGGGGTGGCGCGGCCAGATCGCGTTTCAGGCGTTGCGCGGTTTGTTGCCGGGCGGCAGCGAAGTGCAGCCACTGAGTGGTGTCGTCAAGAGTGACGGCCAGACGCTGAGCTTCGATGCCGTCAAGGGCAGGATCGGTGGCGGCGACGCCAGCGCCAATATCGACACCAGGCAAAGCGCCGACGGGATCGCTTTGAACGCGAGCGTTCAGTTGAGCCGCGTCGACGGCACGGCGCTGCGCTATCGCAATCTGGTGATGCCGGCCGGGCGCGCCTCGCTGCAGATGACATTAACAAGCCAGGGACGCAGTGCTTCGGCGCTGTCGGGCGCGTTGGCCGGCAGCGGCACGGTGACGCTGGAATCGGCGAAGATCGCCGGCCTCGATCCGCGCGCCTTCGAGGTGGCGGTACGTGCCAGCGATAGCGGGCAGTCCAAGGATGACGCGCGGCTGAAGCAAATCGTCGAACCGGCGCTGTCGGCGGGCGCGCTGTCGGTGGCCTCGGCGCAAATTCCGTTTGGCGTCAGGGACGGCCGGATCCGGGTGGGGGCGACCACGCTCGATGCCAACGGCGTGCGGGCCATCGTTTCCGGCGGCTACGATATTCCCGCCGACCAGGCCGATATCCGCGCCGCGCTCGCCCTGACGCAGACGGCCGGCCGTCCCGAGATCCAGCTGTTTGCGGTCGGCACGCCGGACGCGCTCAGCCGCAGCGTCGATGTCGCCGCGCTGTCGTCCTGGCTTTCGGTGCGGGCGATCGAGCACGAGACTAAACGCCTCGATGCGATCGAGCGTGGCGAACCGCCGCCGCCGGCGCCGACGCCCATCGTGCTGCCGCCCGAGGACGGTCCGGTGCAGGAAGTCACGCCGCCGAGCGAGCCACTGACGCAGGTGCCGCTTCCTGGCCGCGATCCGCGCAAGGCTCCTGCCAAGACCAAGGCTACGACACCGCGCCCACCGGCGCCGCCGGTCGCCAATGCGCCCGCGCCAAACCGACCCGTGCCCAATCCGCCTGCGCCGGTAGCAAGCCAGCAGCAGGTCGCGCCGCTGCCGCCCCCGATCGAGGTGAAGCCCGCACCGGGCCCCGCGAAGCCAAGGCCGCCGCTGGCGCTGACGCCGCAGGTCGCCAATCCGCCGCGCCCGGCGCTTCAGAACAGCAATTAGGCGTAGCGTTTTCACGCGAAGTGGATACCGGTTCGCGTGAAGAAAACGCGTCCGGATAAGAGTCTGGAGTGCGATCTCGCGCGCAATTCCGATCGCCTGCAGGAATGTTTGATCGTGGCTCACCACGATCAGCGTGTCATCAGGCCTGCGGCCGCGCTTCCGGTGCTGTGGCGGGCGTCGGTATCGCGCGCGTCCGGAAGTAGTCGAGCACGAAAAGCCGGATCGCCGAGGACAGGTTGCCCTGCTGGCGATTGCCGTCGATCTCGCCGACCAGTTCGGACAGCGTCATGTTTCGCAGGCCCGAGATTTCCTTCATGCCGTTCCAGAAGGCTTCCTCGAGACTGACGCTGGTCTTGTGACCGGCGACGACGATCGAACGTTTGACAACGGGCGACTTCATGAAGCGTCTCCGCCATCGATCTTGTGTTGTTCCAGCAGACGACTGGCGTGATCCTTGGTTTGCTCATCGAGCGCGCGTTCGGATTTCGTGCGGCCAAATCGCGCGCGGTTGGCATCGGCTTGTTGGGCCGCTTGTTCCCGCTCGTTGCGCTTCTTGAATCGCTTCAGGTTGACGAGGTCCCCCATATCCACCTCCATCATGCAATGTAACGAAGGCGTGATGATTGATGTCGTAGCAAAAAGCGGTCGCGCTGTGCGCAAGCAAATCCGATGGTCATCCAGAATCCCCGTGTCGTGCTTTGTGATAGCATCAAAAAATGAATTTCGCTCTGCGAAAACGACATAATGATTGCTCGTACCATGCGCCAGCGCGACGGCGATAGATGATCCACCTCATTCTTTAGGCGTTATGATCTATAATTATATCACTCACCCGTAGTTTCACGGGACTGCGAATGCGATCAGCCCGGGTGTGTCATTTTGTCCGGCTGCACCAGCCGATCAAATTCATCGGCAGCAACAAACCCCAGCCGCACAGCCTCTTCTTTCAATGTTGTTCCGCGCGCATGCGCCGATTTGGCGACCTTGGCCGCGTTGTCGTAACCTATTTTGGGAGCCAGCGCGGTCACCAGCATCAGCGAACGCTGCATCAAATCCCTGATGCGCTTTTCGTCGGCGCGTATGCCCACAACGCAATGCTCGGTAAATGAACGGGCCGCATCGGCCAACAGTTGAATGGAATGCATCATACAAAATGCCAGAACCGGCTTGTACACGTTCAGCTCGAAATGCCCCTGGCTCCCGGCCACGGTGATGGTGGTCTGGTTGCCGAACACCTGGCAGCAGACCATGGTCATCGCTTCGCATTGGGTCGGGTTGACCTTGCCGGGCATGATCGACGAGCCCGGCTCATTTTCAGGCAGGATCAGTTCGCCGAGACCGGAACGCGGGCCGGATCCCAGCAGCCGAATATCGTTGGCGATCTTGAACAGGCCGGTTGCCACCGAATTGATCGCGCCATGCACCAGCACGTAAGCGTCGTTGGAGGCCAACGCTTCGAATTTATTGGGCGCGCTGGTGAACGGCAGTTTTGTCATCCTGGCGACGTGGCGTGCAAATGCCTTCGCGAATTTCGGCTTTGAGTTGAGGCCGGTGCCGACCGCGGTTCCGCCTTGTGCGAGCGGGAACAGATCCTTCACCGCGACACGCAGCCGCGCGATGCCACTTTCGACCTGCGCCGCGTAACCAGAAAATTCCTGACCGAGCGTCAGCGGCGTCGCATCCTGGGTATGGGTACGGCCGATTTTCACGATTTTCGCGAATGCCTTTTCCTTCTTGCGCAGCTCGCGATGCAACTCGCTCAGGGCTGGAATCAGGTCGGCCATGATGCGGCCGGCGGCGGCGATATGCATCGCGGTCGGAAACGAATCGTTCGAGGACTGGCTCATATTGACGTGGTCGTTGGGATGAACCGGCTTCTTGGTGCCGAGTTCGCCGCCGAGCATTTCGTTGGCGCGGTTGGCGATCACCTCGTTGAGGTTCATGTTGGTCTGGGTGCCTGATCCGGTCTGCCAGACCACGAGTGGAAAATGGTCGTCGAGCTTGCCTTCGATCACCTCGCGCGCGGCGCGGGTGATGGCGCCGGTGCGGCGCGCATCGAGCAGGCCGAGGTCACGGTTGGTTTGCGCGGCGGCGAGTTTGACGATGCCGAGGGCGTGAACGATTGCGATCGGCATCCGGTCATGGCCGATCTTGAAATTCTGCCGCGAGCGTTCGGTCTGCGCGCCCCAGTAACGGTCGGCCGCAACGTCGATCGGACCGAAACTGTCGGTCTCGCTGCGGGTGGATTTATTTCTGGATGTTTCTGATCGAGCCATAAGACAATGTCCGTTACACCTGAAGTGGCAGAACGTGCACTCTACAGCGCCGAGGAATACCCTGCGCTTGAATATCCCGAGTTTGGATTATTTCTTGCGGAAACGATCCAGCCGCACCACTTCCGCGCCCTCGCTCGGCTTCGCCGGTTCGTCGGTGTCCTCGGCGGCGGACGGCGGGGCAGGGGCGGGCAGGACGGATGACGCCGCAACGGCGGGAAGCTTGGCGGCCGGCGCATCTGCCGCGAGGTCGGCGTCGGACGGTTCGAATTGCAAACCGAACTGTACCGAAGGATCGAGGAAGCTCTTGATCGCGGCGTACGGAACCACCAGCCGTTCCGGGATGCCGCCGAAGGAAAGACCGACCTCGAACCGATCCTCGGTCACCACCAGGTCCCAGAACTGGTGCTGCAGGATGATGGTCATCTCTTCCGGATATTGCGCGAGCAGCCGTGGCGACAGTTTTACGCCGTCGGCGGTGGACAGAAAGGTGATGAAGAAATGATGCTCGCCGGGCAGGCCGTGTTCGGCAGCGTCGGTCAGCACGCGGCGCAGCACCCCGCGCAGCGCGTCGCGCGCCAGCACGTCATAACGGATGTGATCGGTCGCCATGGCAGTCCTGTACGTTAAAAAGGGCGGCGTCGTCGGTCGCCCGACTCGCCTTTCGCCCATGGTACCCCGGCCTGCGCCGCAGGTCAGCAGCCGTCGTGGGACGAATTTGCGGTAGAAACGCCACGTAAGGTGACAAATTGCGAGAAAAACCAAACATAAAAAGCAGGTGGAGGCTTCTGTTACCGGAGGCGCAGGGTACTGCCCCCGGTTTCGAACGGCCTATTATAGGGCGCGAACGTCGGGAAAAATAGTACCGGACCCGGCGTCAAGCCGTTCCCGACGCCGGGCAGTCATGTTCCGCGCGATGAAACTTTGCGGAATTTGGGTTGGCCTCGGACGCGCCGGCGTTCTAGGTTTTTTGCCATGCCATCGGTTTCCCCGCCGGCCGCTGTCCCGGCGCCGGAAACTCCAGTCCCCATTCCGCCCAACCAGCCCGGCCTGCTCGAGCTGTTCGTGGCGTTTGCCAAAATGTCTCTGGCCGGCTTCGGCGGCGTGCTGGTCTGGGCCAGGCGCGGCATCGTCGACCAGCACCGCTGGATGACGGCCGAGGAATTCAACGAGACCTTTGCGCTGTGCCATTTCCTGCCAGGTCCAAACATCGTCAACCTGTCGGTCGTGTTCGGATCGCGGTTCCGTGGCATTGCCGGCGGCATCGCGGCCTTTGCCGGCCTGGTCGGCCCACCGATGGTAATCGCGACCGTCCTCGCTGCCGTATACGCCCGCTATGGCGAAATCGACGCGCTGCGCCGGATTCTGGCCGGCGTTGCCTGCGCCGCGGTCGGGCTGCTGCTGGCGGTCGTCTTCAAAATGATGATGCCGCTGATCAAAAAGCGCGATGTGGTCGGGCTCCTGATCCTGGTTGCGGTCTTCATCGCGATCGGACTGCTGCGGCTGCCGCTGCAGGCGGTGCTGCTGGTTGCAATCCCGCTCAGCCTCGCCATCACTTACTTTATGCGCCGCCGGGTGAACGGATGAATTCAGACGCCAATCCGATTTCGACGCTCGTTTGGACCTTCGCTTTGATGTCGCTGTTTGCGGTTGGTGGCGCGAATTCGGCTGTTCCCGAAATGCATCGGGTCGCGGTCGACGTTCACCACTGGATGACCGACAGGCAGTTTGCCGACATCTTCGCCATTTCCCAGCTATCGCCGGGGCCGAACGTGCTGATCGTGACATTGATCGGCTATTCGGTGGCGGGCGTGGCCGGCGCGCTGGTCGCGACGCTGGCGATGTGCGGTCCGACAGCCATCCTTGCGTATTATGTGAGCCGGCTTCTCGCGCGGTCGAGCCATTCGTCCTGGCCGGCGATCATTCAGGCCGCGCTGGTTCCGCTTTCGATCGGGTTGATGGGCGCTAGCGGTCTGATTTTGGCACTGACGTCGGACCGGAACTGGGGCGCCGGCCTGATGACGGTGGCGGCTGCAGCACTGGCCTTTGGCACCCGGCTAAATCCGCTCTGGATGCTGGTGGCCGGGGGGGCTTTGGGTTTTGCTGGCGTTATCTGAGGAAAATCGCTAGGCAATGCCGGGGTCTGCAATAGACGCAATCCAAACAATATGGGCGGGAAAGCCCTGTCCGGGGGAGAGAGACCGATGAGTGATACGCCGAGTCAGGCGCCGGCCAAATACGTGATGGCGAAATGGATTCGCGGTCCGCAGGACTTTGTCGGCGGAATTGCGCTCATGGCCATCGCGGTATTTGCCTTGTGGGCGTCGAGCGATTTGCAGGGCATGCACGGGTTTTCGTTCGGCGCGGGTACCGCGCCGCGGATGTTCGCGGTGCTGTTGCTGGCGCTGGGTGCCGCAGTCACCCTGATGGGGCTTTTGACCGACGGCGAACACATCACGCGCTATGCCTGGCGGGGTCCGCTATTCGTGTCGCTGGCCATTCTTTCCTTTGCCATCACGATCCGCCCGCTCGGTCTGGTGATCTCGGCTTTCGCCAGCTTCATCATTTCCGCGCTGGGAACGCCGGAGACCAAGTGGAAGGAAACCATCATCGTCGGCATCTTCCTGACCATCGGTTGCAGCCTGCTTTTCCCCTATGCGCTCGGGCTGCCGCTGCAGCTCTTCCCGCGTTTCATGGTTCAGTGAGGGCGCAATGGCTGATCTGTTTTCCAATCTCGCCCTTGGTTTCGGCGTTGCTTTCACGCCGATCAATCTTGGCCTGTGTCTGATCGGTGCACTCGTCGGTACGCTGGTCGGCGTGCTGCCGGGCATCGGTACCATCGCCACCGTGGCGATGCTGCTGCCGATCACGTTCGGGCTGCCGCCGGTCGGCGCGCTGATCATGCTCGCCGGCATTTATTACGGCGCGCAATATGGTGGCTCGACCACCTCGATTCTGGTCAATATCCCGGGCGAGGCGACATCGGTCGTGACCACGCTTGATGGCTTCCAGATGGCCAAGCAGGGCCGCGCCGGCCCGGCACTGGCAATCGCCGCGATCGGCTCGTTCTTTGCCGGCTGCGTCGCCACGGTCCTGATCGCGGTACTCGGCGCGCCCCTGACCAAGCTCGCGCTGGCGTTCGGGCCTGCCGAATATTTCTCGCTGATGGTGCTCGGCCTGATCTTCGCGGTGGTGCTGGCCAAGGGCTCGGTGCTGAAGGCGATCTCGATGATCGTGTTCGGGCTGCTGCTCTCGATGGTCGGTTCTGACATCGAGACCGGCGCCTCGCGCATGGCCTTCAACATCCCCGAGCTCGCCGACGGCCTCGGCTTTGCCACGGTGGCGATGGGCGTTTTCGGTTTTGCGGAAATCATCCGCAACCTCGACCACGGCGCCGAGATGGATCGTAATCTGGTGCAGCAGAAGATCACCGGGCTGATGCCGACCAAAAAGGACCTCAAGGATTCCTTCCCGGCCATCATCCGCGGCACGATTCTCGGATCGATCCTCGGCATCCTGCCCGGCGGCGGCGCGGTCATCGCCTCGTTCGCGGCCTATACGCTGGAGAAGAAGATCGCCAAGGATCCGTCGCGGTTCGGCCGCGGTGCGATCGAAGGCGTGGCGGCGCCGGAAAGCGCCAACAACGCGGCGGCGCAAACCTCGTTCATCCCGCTGTTGACGCTCGGCATCCCGCCGAACGCGGTGATGGCGCTGATGGTCGGCGCGATGACCATTCACGGCATCGTGCCGGGTCCGCAGGTGATGCAGAAGCAGCCCGAACTGGTCTGGGGCATGATCGCCTCGATGTGGATCGGCAATCTGATGCTGATCATCATCAACCTGCCGCTGGTCGGGATCTGGGTGCGCTTGCTGCGGATTCCGTACCGGCTGATGTTCCCGTCGATCGTGATCTTCTGCGCGATCGGCATCTACTCCATCAACAACGCGCCGATGGACGTCGTGCTGGCCGGTGCGTTCGGTCTGCTCGGTTATTGGCTGGTCAAGCATGATTTCGAGCCGGCGCCGTTGCTGCTCGGAATGGTGCTGGGCCCGCTGATGGAAGAAAACCTGCGCCGCGCGCTGCTGATCTCGCGCGGCGACTGGTCGGTGTTCCTGACCCGTCCGCTGTCGGCGGTGCTGATGGGAATCGCGGCCTTCCTGTTGGTGCTGGCGGTGCTGCCCTCGCTGCGCAAGAAGCGCGACGAAGTGTTCGTGGAATCAGAGAGCTAGCGGCTTTATCTAAAAGGCTGGACGGAGGGGCGGAACGCAAGTTCCGCCCCTTGTCGTTTGGGGCACGAAGCATCATTTTTCCGGGTATAATCGCTTCAAGCAGCCGAATCGGCGTGTCGATCGGCTATTCCGGCCGTTAAATTCGTTGTCCCGAAAAGCCCGAAACCACAGCCATGAATCAATACCACGACCTGCTCGAACGGATTCTCGCCGACGGCGCCGAGAAGCAGGACCGCACCGGCACCGGCACGCTGTCGATCTTCGGCCACCAGATGCGCTTCAATCTGTCGGCCGGCTTTCCGATGCTGACCACCAAGCGGCTGCCGCTGAAGGCGATCGTGCATGAGCTGCTCTGGTTCCTCAAAGGCGACACCAACATCAAGTACCTGAAGGACAACGGCGTCTCGATCTGGGATGAATGGGCCGACGCCAACGGCGACCTCGGTCCGGTCTATGGTTCGCAATGGCGGTCATGGCCGGCACCGGACGGACGCAGCATCGACCAGATTTCCAACGTCGTCGACATGATCAAGCGCAATCCGGATTCGCGGCGCCTGATCGTCAGCGCGTGGAATCCGGCCGAGGTCGACAAGATGGCGCTGCCGCCGTGCCACTGCCTGTTCCAGTTCTATGTCGCCAACGGCAAATTGTCGTGCCAGCTCTACCAGCGCTCGGCTGACGTGTTCCTCGGCGTGCCCTTCAACATCGCTTCCTATGCGCTGCTGACGATGATGGTGGCGCAGGTGACCGGTTTGAAGCCCGGCGATTTCGTGCACTCGCTCGGCGACACCCATCTGTATTCGAACCATCTCGAGCAGGCGCGGCTGCAACTGACTCGCCCGACGCGCCCGTTGCCGGTGATGAAGATCAATCCCGATGTGAAGGATATCTTCGCGTTCCGCTACGAAGACTTTTTGCTCGAAGGCTACGATCCGCACCCGCACATCAAGGCTGAGGTTGCGGTGTGACCGCGACGGCCAACGCCCGCCCGCAAATCATCATGGTCGTCGCCATTGCCGAAAACGGCGTGATCGGCGCCAACGGCACCATGCCGTGGCGGCTGAAATCCGATCTGCAACGCTTCAAGGCGCTGACATCGGGCAAGCCGGTGGTGATGGGCCGCAAGACCTTCGCCTCGATCGGCAGGCCGCTTCCCGGTCGGACCAATATCGTGGTGACGCGCGACACCGGCTTCCGCGCGGCGGGCGTCGTGGTTACCAACGCCTTCGCGGATGCCATGGCGATCGCGACCGGCGACGCGCTGCGGCGTTTCGCCACTGAGATTGCCATCATCGGCGGCGCCGAAATCTACGCGCAATGGATGGACCGGGCCGATCGGCTGGAAATTACCGAGGTGCACGCCCGGCCCGACGGCGAGACCCGGTTCGCCACAATTGACGCCGCGGACTGGGAAGAGGTCGCGCGCGTGCGGAATCCGGCGGGACCGGACGACAGCGCCGACTTTTCCTATGTGACATTTCGTCGGCGCAAGCTGCACTAATCGTCGCATTAACCGCGCTAACCAATGTTTACATTGACAATTCTGCCCTCAAGCATAGCTGCTTCGAGCGTCAAGCTTGCGTTGTAAGGGTCCGGGCGGTCCCCTATAAAGCCGGGCGGATATGCGAGGCCGGGCATCCCACCCCGAACAGGCGGACCCGGGCCCCGCGGAGGAGAGTTTTATATGCCGTGGAAGAATCAAGGCGGGGGCCCGTGGGGCTCGGGTCCGAAAGGACCGTGGGGCAACGGTCCGCAGTCGGTTGGGCCAAGACCCCCCGATCTTGAAGACCTGCTGCGGCGCGGCCAGGACAAGCTGCAGCAGCTTCTGCCCGGCGGCCATTTCAGCAGCATGGGCATCGCGCTGGTCCTGATCGGCGCGCTGGCGATCTGGGGACTGTCCGGATTTTTCCGCGTGCAGTCCGAAGAACTCGGCGTCGTGCTGCGCTTCGGCAAGCATGTGCGCACCGTGCAGCCCGGCCTGAACTATCATCTGCCGTACCCGGTCGAGACCGTGCTGCTGCCGAAGGCGCTGCGCGTATCCACCATCTCGATCGGCATGACGCTGATCGACGATCCGGCGCGGCGCGGCCGCACCATGCGGGACGTGCCGGAAGAAAGCCTGATGCTGACCGGCGACGAGAACATCGTCGACGTCGACTTCACCGTGTTGTGGCGGATCAAGCCCGACGGTGTCGGCAATTATCTCTTCAACATCCAGAATCCCGAAGGCACCGTTAAGGCGGTGGCCGAGAGCGCGATGCGCGAGGTAATCGGCCGTTCCAACATCCAGCCGATCCTCACCGGCGCCCGCACCACCACGGAAGCCGGCGTGCAGGACCTGATGCAGAAGACGCTGGACAGCTACGGCTCCGGCATCTCGGTGCAGCAGGTGCAGATGCAGAAGGTCGATCCGCCGGCTCAGGTGATCGACGCGTTCCGCGACGTGCAGGCGGCGCGCGCCGACCTCGAGCGGCTGCAGAACGAAGCGCAGACCTATGCCAACCGTGTCGTCCCCGACGCGCGCGGTCGCGGCGCGCAGATCCTGCAGGTCGCCGAAGGTTACAAGGAGCAGGCGGTCGCCGAGGCCAAGGGCCAGAGCGCGCGCTTCCTGAAAGTCTATGACGAATACAAGAAGGCGCCCGACGTGACCCGACAGCGTATCTATCTCGAGACGATGGAACGGGTTCTCGGCGGTTCCGAGAAGCTGGTCTATGACGGCGGCGGTTCCGCGCAGAACATCGTGCCGTATCTGCCGCTCAGCGAATTGACGCCGCGGCGTCCGGCAGCACCAGCCACGACCGGCCAGCCGCAGCAGGGAGGTTCGCGATGAGATCCCCCGTTGCAGGTATTGCCACCCTGATCGTGCTGCTTGTCGCCATCATCATCGGCTACAGTTCGGTCTTTACCGTTGCACAGACCGAACAGGTGCTGGTGGTGCGGCTCGGCGAGCCCGTTCGCGTCGTCACCGAACCCGGCCTGAACTTCAAGGCGCCGTTCATCGACAGCGTGATATCGATCGACAAGCGCATCCTCGATCTGGAAAATCCGTCGCAGGAAGTGATCGCTTCCGATCAGAAGCGGCTGGTGGTCGATGCTTTCGCCCGCTACCGCATCAAGAACGCGCTGCGGTTCTATCAGAGCATCGGTTCGATCCAGGCGGCCAACATCCAGCTCACGACGCTGTTGAACGCGTCGCTGCGCCGCGTGCTGGGCGAGGTTACCTTCATCCAGGTGGTGCGCGACGAGCGCGAAGCGTTGATGAACCGGATCCGCGACCAGCTCGACAAGGAGGCCGACGGCTACGGCATCCA
>JBBRSX010000090.1:0-24852 GCA_038244925.1 Hyphomicrobiales bacterium
GCCCCAGATATTCTGGCCCATACGGCGATCGATCTTGTATTTCGCCTCACTGCGCTTAGTCATCGCGTCCTCGATTGAGTTTGAGTTTTGAGGAGACGCGCCCTCCTGTGCACCGGGATTCCCGGGGCCGACAGGTCCGCCTCGAAAGCTCGGGGAGGACCACGGGTCGCGAAACGCAACGCGGGCCGAAAACGGCCCGCGAGCAGGCGGTTTCTAGGGATATTCGCTCCGGCTGTCAAATCCGTTCCCGGGCCGGTATGAGTGGCTGCCTTGAGCCTCTCCGGGGCACTTTTAGGCGCAAAAGGACGGGATTTCCCAGCATGCAGCCTGCAGTGGTCGTTACCGGAGCCTCTTCCGGGCTGGGGACGGAATTCGCCCGGCTGGCCGTCGCTGAAGGGTCCAAAACCGTCCTGATTGCCCGCAATATTGCCGATTTGGAGCGGTTGGCCGCCGAAATCGACCCTGCCGGGCAATTGACCGTGGCGCTCGGGGTAGACCTTTGCGTACCTGATGCGGGCGGCACCGTCGCCCGCGAACTGCAGGCACGCGGACTTTACTGTCACACCCTGATCAACAACGCCGGTTTTGGTATGTTTGGCGATGCCGTGGAGCTCGACCGCGACCGTCAGCTCGGGATTATCGCAGTCAATATCCGCGCCGCCACCGATCTCATGCTACGATTCCTGCCCGACATGATCGAGCGCAAGGCCGGCTGCATCCTCAACATCGGATCGGTGGCCGGTTTTGCGCCGGGACCTCAGATGGCCGTGTACTTCGCCAGCAAGGCCTATCTGGTTTCGTTGTCGCAGGCGCTGATGAGCGAGGCGAGGGGGACCGGCGTCACCGTGACCTGTCTTTGCCCGGGACCGCTGCGCACGCCGTTCCTGACCGGCGCCGGCGCCGGCGAGGTGCGGCTGTTCAAACTGTTGCGAAAGCTTCCCGTTGACGAAGTTGCCCGCAGCGGGTGGGAGGCGATGAAAGCCGGGCGCACGCTCTGCGTCCCCGGTATCGGCACCAGGGCGGCCATCGCCGCGACCCGGTTCGCGCCCCGCGGATTGGTGCTGGCAATGATGGCCCGTCTGCAGCGCGGCCGCTAAGCGCGAAAAAGCTAAGTCAGGTCGCGACCGCGCGAACCGATTTTGGCTCGGTTTGCCGATTCGCCAGCAATTCGATCGCGATTTCGGTGTTCAGCACCTGTTCCAGCCGATTCAGCGCCTTGGCCATCAAGGCGGCGTCGGTGACCCGGTGGTCCCAGCGCAGCACCACATCGATCGACTGGTCTGGTTTCTCCACCCCGTAGCTCAGGACAAACGGTCCTGGGCTCAGAGCCTGGAGTTGGCCGGTTCCATAGGCGGCCACTGAAGTGACCCCGAAACTGCCAAAATAATTGGCGCGCTGTCGGCCGAAATTCAGCCCGATCGCCCAGAACAGCCGGCGGAGCGGCAGCGGCAACCGCGTCGTGCGCAGGATTTTCCGGAACGCCGGCACTTGTCCGATCGGCGCCTCCTTGGCATGCCGGATCATCGCATCGACTTCCGCCAGCGACATTTCGTCGGGCGCGGTGACCTTTTGCGGCAGTACGCAATCCTGGCCGTCTTCGACGCGCGCGATCGCGACCATCGCGACGCTACGCGGAAGTTCGTAGAACGCGGGCGCCGGCCATTTGACGTAAAGCGTGCGCAGCACCGGTTGTTCTTTGGCGACCAGCGCAAATGCCTTGACGAAGATCGCTGCCCATCCGGGTCGCCATGCGGCCTGTGAGCGCGCCTCCGATAAGCTGCGGACATTGAGGGGACGCGTGAGCGAAACAAAGGGCACGCGGATCGACGCGTGCATGAGGTCAGCGACGAGACGGCGCGGCAATGTTATTTTTCGAACCGTTCCGCGCATCGCTTCGCTCAAGTTCCCGCAACAGACAATTCAGAAGCCAGCGGGGCAGATGACCCGCCAAGCCCTGATCTAGAGCCCTGATCTAGCACGAACCGGCAGGTTTGACGCCAGAACGTTCGGCTTACGGCGCTGGCTTGGCCAGCGGCTCGCCGGCCTTGACGATGTAAACCCCCAGCACTTTGAAGGGCTTGTCGCCGGCCTTGGCGTCGTGAACCGCGCCTTCCGGGATCTGGTAGGATTCGCCGGCCTTGATCTTCATCGGTGGCTTGCCGTCGATCACGAGTTCAAGTTCGCCTTCCAGCACGTAGCCGGTTTCCATGCCGGGATGGGTATGGCGGCCGGCAGCGCCGCCGGCGGGCACTTCCGCGACCGCGGTGACGGTGTTGTAGCCGGCCGGGAAATCGAGCTTTTGCAGCGGCGTGCGCTTGATGCCGGGTTGCTGTGCGATAGCGACGCCGGCAAAGGCGACGATGGATAGTCCGAGCAGAATTTTCTTGATCATGTGTTTTCTCCCTGTGGGAGCATATACTTTCTCCCTGCGGGCAACAGACTAGCAGCGCCCGCGCCGCGCGAAAAGCGCGGGCGGGGGGAGCATCGCCTGGGCGCGGCTTTTTCTAGCGCTTGATCCCCTCAAAACTGGCTGCGATGCCGCGCTGGAACAGCGACCAGTCGAAACCCAGCGCCAGCGCCACATAGCCGCGATCGATCATCCGGTTGGCCTGCTCGGCGCTGCGGGCGACGCCCGCAATAGGCACGCCGCTTTTGAGGATGCCGGCTTCGGCGCGTGCCATCAGCGCCTGCACTTCGGGATCGTCGGGCAGGCCGCGCTTGTTGATGGATGTCGCGAGATCGCCGGGGCCGATCACCGCGAGGTCGATGCCCGGTGTGGCCATGATCTCGTCGATGCGGTTGACCGCCTCGACATGCTCGATGGTGATCATGCAGATCATGTCGTCGTCGGCGGTCGCCATATAGTCCGCCATCGACACGCCCCAGCGGAACGGCGCGTGAAACGGACCCCACTGCCGGTCGCCCTTCGGCGGATAGCGCACGCTGCGCACGGCCTTTTCGGCATCGGCGCGGCTGCAGACCATCGGAAAATTGATTCCGAGCGCGCCGAGGTCCATCGGCGCTTTCGCCAACCAAGGCTCGTTGGCGGCAATCCGCACCATCGGCATGCAGGGCGTGCCTGATGTTGCCGTGATCATCGCATGCGCCATGCCGAGATCGATCGGGCCGTGTTCGAGATCGACGATGACCCAGTCGATGCCGGAACGGGCCATGATCTGCACGGTCTGGATCGAGGGAATGGTGGCGATCGCGCCGAAGGTCGGGCGTCCCTCCCGCCATAATTGTTTGAGGCGGTTGAGCGGCGCAGGCTTTACGGAGGTCAAGGCGGAAGCTCCCGGATCAGATGATCGGTTCGTCAGATCGACGGCCGATATCATATGGACAAATTCGCGGCGTATCGAGCACACCTATTTGATGCTTCATACCTTCATCGCGCCATCATCCTGGCGTGAGAGGCGAGGGGGCTCCAGGTGAAGCTTCACATGAAGGTTTTCTTCCATGATGATCAATCGACGTACCTTGTTGGCTGCGGCATCGGGTCTGGTTCTCTCGCCGGCTGTTGCGGAGGAAGCGCCGCCGGCGCTTGCGACGTATGAGCGCGAGACCGGTGGGCGGATCGGCGTCCACGCCGAAAATCTTTCCACGGGAGCGAGGATCGCCTGGCGCGCCGACGAGCGTTTTGTCATGTGCAGCACCTTCAAGGCCTCGCTCGCCGCTTTCGTGCTGGCGCGGGTCGATAACCGCGAGGACCGTCTTGACGACATGGTCGCCTATGGGCCCAAGGATCTGCTCGACTACGCACCGGTCGCGAAACAGAACCTCGCGCAGGGGGCGATGCAAGGGGCCATGTCGGTGTCCGACATGTGCAAGGCGATCGTCGAGCTCAGCGACAACACCTGTGCCAGCGTGTTGCTGGCGCGGGTCGGCGGCCCCGCGGCGTTGACCGGGTTCTGGCGCCGGGCGGGCGATACGGTCTCGCGCCTCGACCACAACGAACCCGAACTCAATCGTTCGCCGCCGGGCGATCCCCATGACACCACCACGCCGGCCGCGATGGCGGGAAATCTGGGCCGCTTCCTGCTCGGTACGGTGCTGTCACCGGGCTCGCGCGAGCATCTCACCGAATGGATGGTGGGCTGCAAGACCGGCAACAACCGGCTGCGCGCCGGCCTGCCAGGGGACTGGAAGGTCGGCGACAAGACCGGCAACAACGGCAAGGATGCGTCCGGCGACATCGCGATCACCTGGCCGAATTCCGGCGGGCTCGTGCTGGTTTCCGCCTACACCCAGGGCGGTTCGCCGACGGCGGCGCAATTGGAGGCCGTCTTTAAAGAAATCGGGGCAATGGCAGGCCAGCGATTGGGTTAGTGCCCCAAGGGCTTACGCTCGAGGCTCACGCCGGGACGCGGCCGCCGAAGAACGGCATCAAGGCCTTGCTCAGCGTGTGCGGCCGACCGGACGTGAAAATCATTTCGGCGCCGGCCTCATCGGATGGACCGCCGGTCGGGCCAAGCAGATCAGAGACGCGGCGGGCGATGGCGGGCGACGGATCGATCCAGTCAACCGGCCATGGCGCAAGCTTCGTCAGCCGGTCCAGCAGCAGCGGGTAGTGGGTGCAGGCCAGCACGACGGTGTCAGTGCGGGCACCGCCGCTTTCGACAAAACAGGGCGCGAGTTCGGCCGCGATATCCTTATCGCTCACGGCATTGCCGCTGAGGGCGGTTTCGGCGAGCGAGGCGAGTTCCGCCGAGCCCACCAGCGTCACCTCGCAGCCCTGCGAAAAATCCTCTATCAGGCGTTTGGTGTATTCGCGTTTCACCGTGCCCTTGGTGCCGAGCACCGACACTTGCTTGGTCTTCGAACTGGCACAGGCCGGCTTGATCGCGGGCACGGTGCCGACGAACGGCACCTGATACGCGTTGCGCAGATGCGACATGACAAGCGTGGAGGCCGTGTTGCAGGCGATCACGACCAGGTCCGGCGCGTGGCGCGCGATCAGTTCGCCGATCAGCGGCACCACGCGGGCGACGATCTGCTCCTCGCTGTGATGGCCGTAGGGAAAGAACGCGTCATCGGCGACATAGGCATAATGCGCGTCGGACCGCGCGCGGACGATCTCACGCAGCACCGTGAGGCCGCCGAGACCGGAGTCGAAGACGAGGATCGTTGGGGGAACTGTCACACGGCGTATTTAGCCCATTCGCGGTTACCATCCAGTTGTTTTTGAGAGCTTTGGGCCTGTCTGCTGCACGGCTCAGGGCGGGGCGTGCCCAGTTTGGAACAATTCAAATCGCTTTGACGGGAATGGAAAGCTATCAGGGCAAGTCATTGCAGATACGGATAAAACCGCGGACGACCTGCTGGATTCAGGCGGTTGGGAGAGCCACCGGAAATGCTACGCAATACGTCATCGAGTTGGGGCCGCCTGTCGCGCGGATTCCACTGGGGCCTTGGCCTCGCCATCATCGGCATGCTCGCCTACGGCTGGTGGATGAATCAAATTCCGGGCAGGGCTGACCGCTTCTTCTACCGCTCCATCCACGCCGACATCGGCTACCTGGTGCTGCTGTTGATGGTGCTGCGCCTGATCTGGCGCGGCCTCAATCCCGTGCCGGCCTTGCCCTCGGATACGCCGCGCTGGCAGCGCATCGCCGCCAGCGTCAGCCATTGGTCGCTCTATGCCGTCACCGTGGTGGTGGCGATGCTGGGCTGGGCGCATTCCGGCGCGCGGACGCCGAACTATTCGGATTTTTTCGGACTGTTTCACGTTCCGCAATTCACCTCTCCCGACAAGGCGGCTGCGGCGGCCTATGAGGACCGTCACATCCTGTTCGCCTACATTCTGCTGGCGCTGATCGTGCTTCATGTCGCCGCGGCGCTGTGGCACCATTTCGCCAGGCGCGATCGCGTGACATCGCGCATGCTCGATGGATCGCCGGGCTGATCCGCGGTTTAGAACTTCTCCAATTTAAAGCGGCTTTTTGCCACTTCACGGCCCCGCTTTCGGTAGCGTATGCGATCTGGCGATATCGTCAGCCATCATTGAAAGAACCGACATGTCCCTCTCGCGAACGCTTTCGAAGGCCGCCATGTTTGCCGCCGTCGCCCTCTTTTCTGTTGCCGCCACCGGCGCAGCCAACGCGCAGGCCGCGACCGAGATTCAGCTGAGCTACAAGGACAAGAAATTCGACCCCGCCGAGATCTCTGCGCCAGCCAACACGGCGATCGTGATCAAACTGAAAAACCTCGATGCCAAGGCGATGGAATTCGAGAGCAAGCCCTTGAAGATCGAGAAGGTGGTTGCCGGCTCCAGCGACGCCACCATCAATGTCCGCGGGCAGAAGCCCGGCCGCTACGAATTCGTCGACGAGTATAACGAGAAGGTCGCGCGCGGCGTGCTGGTTGTGAAGTAAGAAACCGTCGTGATTGCCGCACTGATCATCGTTTTCCGCGAAGTCTTCGAGGCAGGTCTGATTGTCGGCATCGTACTGGCGGTTACGCGTGCGGTGCCGCATCGCAACCAGTGGATCGCCGGCGGCGTGCTCGTCGGCGTTCTCGCCGCCTGTGTGGTCGCGGTTTTCGCCGGGGCTTTGTCGAACCTGTTCGCCGGCATGGGTCAGGAATTGTTCAACGCCGCGATCCTTGCCGTCGCCGTCGTGATGCTGACCTGGCACAATGTCTGGATGGCGCGCCATGGCGCCGAACTTGCCGGCGAGTTGCGCTCGGCGGGGCAGGCGGTGGTCGAGGGATCGAAATCGCTGCTGGCGCTGGCGGTCGTGGTTGGTGTTGCCGTGCTGCGTGAAGGCAGCGAGGTCGTGCTGTTTCTGTACGGCGTGCTGGCCGGCGGCAGCGACAGCGGTCTGAGCGTGGGGCTCGGCGGCCTGATCGGACTGGTTCTGGGCGCGCTCGTCTGCATGCTGACCTATCTCGGCCTCGTGAAGATTCCAACGCGGGCGCTGTTCACGACCACCACAATCCTGATCGCGCTGTTGGCCGCCGGGATGGCGGCGCAGGCGGCAGCGTTTCTTGAAAAAGCCAATTGGCTGACTGCGCTGGATAATGTCGTCTGGGACTCAGGCTGGCTGCTTCCCGATTCAAGCATTCTCGGCAAGGCGCTGCACACGCTGATCGGCTACACCGACCAGCCGACCGCGATGCAGCTTACGGTCTATCTCGCGATCCTGCTCATCACCTTCGTGCTGATGCGGCTCTATGGTGCGCCTGCGAAGACGACGCCCGTACGGGCCTGAGCACAGCGCGCGATCCGGCTATCAGCTCGCGCCAAACACCCGCTTGAAGATCGTGTCGACGTGCTTGAAGTGATAGCCGAGGTCGAACTGCTCCTCGATCTCGGCGTCGGTCAGGTGCTTCTTGACGTCAGGGTCTTTCTTCAGAAGCGTCATGAAGTCGCCTTCGCCGCGCCACACCGGCATTGCGTTGCGCTGGACCAATTTGTAGGCGTCCTCGCGGCTGGCACCCTTTTGCGTCAGTGCAATCAATATCCGCTGCGAATGCACGAGACCGCCGAGGCGATCGAGGTTCTTCTGCATGTTGGCGGGATAGATCAGGAGTTTTTCGATCAACCCGGCAAGCCGCATCAGCGCGAAGTCGAGCGTCACGGTGGCGTCCGGTGCGATCATGCGTTCGGCCGAGGAGTGCGAGATGTCGCGCTCGTGCCAGAGCACGACGTTTTCCATCGCCGGCATCGCATAGGCGCGTACCATGCGCGCAAGGCCGGTGAGGTTTTCCGACAGCACCGGGTTGCGCTTGTGCGGCATCGCCGACGACCCCTTCTGGCCCTCGGAAAAGAATTCCTCGGCTTCCAGCACTTCAGTACGCTGCAGGTGGCGGATCTCGGTGGCGAGACGTTCGACCGAAGAAGCGATCACGCCGAGCGTCGCAAAATACATCGCGTGGCGATCGCGCGGGATCACCTGGGTCGAGATCGGCTCCGGCACCAGCCCCATCGCTTTCGCGACATGGGCTTCCACCCGCGGGTCGATCTGCGCAAAGGTGCCGACGGCGCCGGAGATGGCGCAGGTCGCGACTTCCTTGCGGGCGGCGATCAGGCGGTCGCGGGCGCGGCTGAATTCGGCATAGGCGTAGGCGAGCTTGAGCCCGAAAGTGACCGGCTCGGCGTGGATGCCGTGGGAGCGGCCGATGGTCGGCGTCATCTTGTGTTCGAAGGCGCGCTTCTTCAGCGCCGCCAGAACCTTGTCGATGTCGGCGATCAGGATATCGGCCGCACGGGTGAGCTGCACGTTGAGGCAGGTATCGAGCACGTCGGAGGAGGTCATGCCCTGGTGGACGAAGCGCGCCTCGGGGCCGACGATTTCGGCCAGATGGGTCAGGAAGGCGATGACATCGTGCTTGGTTTCGCGCTCGATCTCGTCGATCCGGTCGACATTGAAGGTTGCATCCCTGGCCTTGGCCCAGATCGTCCTGGCGGCCTCTTTGGGCACCACGCCGAGTTCCGCCTGCGCGTCCGCCGCATGCGCCTCGATCTCGAACCAGATCTTGAAGCGGGTCTGCGGCTCCCAGATGGAAGCCATTTCCGGGCGAGTATAGCGGGGGATCATCGACGACTCCGGCGAATTGTTTTTTACGCTGCGCTTTAGCAGAGCGGCCCAAGTGAGACAAACGAACCGGAAAAACCACCGGGAGAAAACGGTTGAGCGCGAGGGACGGCGCCGGCGGGCAGGGCGGCGGGATGTCCGGTGCCACGGGTGGGGCCGGAGCGCTTTTGCCCGTCCACGGGCGGCCGGGCCCCGCATCCGGCGCAGCCCTGCCATTACGGAACATTTAATGACAGATATTGAAATCTGTCAGCGAGACATGCTATATCCGCTTTCGACGCCATCGGGTGTCACCCCCGGCTCGTTGGCCCTGAGCCCGGGGACTTGAAGAGGACTACGCCAATGACCATCGAAATCATTCATTTGACTGCACAAATCCAGCGCTGGCTGAACCAGCAGGTTGCTCGCCACTTGGCCGCCCAGGCCGAGCGTCTGGAACCGGTAAAGCATTAACCCGTTAGGGGGACTGAATGACCACCCGTCTCGTCGTTTCGCAGGTACGCCAATGAACGAAGTTGTGGTTTTGACCCCCGAACGGATTCTCGAGGTAACCGAGGACGTTTTGCGACGTTACGGCCTCGCCAAGGCGACGGTGGTCGACGTGGCCCGCGCGCTCGATGTCAGCCACGGCAGCGTCTACCGTCATTTTCCGAGCAAGGCCTCGCTGCGTGAGGCCGTCGCCAAACGTTGGCTCGACCGTGCCAGCGCGCCGCTGTTGGAAATCGCCGAAGCGACCGGCCCGGCGCCGGCCCGGCTGGAAAGCTGGCTGCGCGCGATGTTTGCCGTCAAGCACAAGCGACTTGCCGACGATCCCGAGATGTTCGCGACCTATCTGACGCTGGCCCAGGAGGCCTGCAAGGTCGTCAAGGGGCACAAGGATTGTCTGGTCGATCAGATCGCGATGATCCTGTCCGACGGCGTGAAGCAGGGCGTGTTTGGGGTTACCGACCTCAAGGCGTCGGCGCGCGCTGTTTTCGATGGCACCAGCCGCTTCCACCATCCCGCCCATGCTGATGAATGGAACGACGCCGATACCCCGGCGCGGATCGACGCCTTGTTGTCTCTGCTGCTGAAGGGGCTGGAAGCGCCGCACAAGCGTTGATTCCGGTAGACGCGACCGCGGCCGACGCTGCCGGTCGAACCTCATAGCTCTCATACCCGCCTTCCGCATGATTGCGGCCCGCAAGCTTCCCGTAGTTTGATATCCATCAAGGCACGCGCCAGACGCGGGCGCGATGATGGCGGTGGAGGAACAATTGCGGCTTGCGATCTTTGCGGACATCCATGCCAACCGGCAGGCGTTCAGTGCCTGCCTCGATGCCGCGCGGGCGCGCGGCGCCGAACGGATGATCTGCCTCGGCGACATCGTCGGCTATGGCGCCGATCCGGAATGGGCGGTCGAGACGGTGATGAGCCTGGTCGAGGACGGCGCGATCGCCGTCATCGGCAACCACGACAACGCCGTCGTCAGTTCCTCCGAAAGCATGAATGCCGAAGCCCAGGCCGCGATCGAGTGGACGCGGGGCAGGCTGAGCGCGCCCCAGCGGCGCTTTCTGGCGGAGTTGCCGCTCAAGCGCCAGGACGGCGATCGTCTCTACGTGCATTCCGAAGCCTCGCACCCGGCGCGATGGCATTATGTGCGCAGCACGTCGGACGCCGCGCGCAGCATCGAGGCCACCGACGCCCATGTCACCTTCTGCGGACACATCCACAAGCCGGCGCTGTATTCGATGTCGGCGGCGGCGAAGCTGACCAGCTTCATCCCGACGTCTGAAATGCCGGTGCAATTGCTGAGCGGCCGGCGCTGGCTCGCGGTTCTGGGCTCGGTCGGGCAGCCGCGCGACGGCAATCCAGCTGCGGCCTATGCGATGCTCGATACCAAATCGCAGGAGATCACCTTCTGCCGGGTGCCTTACGACGTGGTGGCGGCGGCAGACCGGATCCGCGCCAACGGCCTGCCGCACTGGCTCGCCGATCGCCTGCTGATCGGGAGATGAGGGATGGCCAAGCTTTCGATTTTGCCGGGCACGGAATTGGACGGTTTTACGGTCGGCGAGTGCGTCCATCACGGCGGCATGGCGACGTTGTGGAGCGTGACCCACCCCGGCATTGCGGTGCCGCTGCTCATGAAGGTGCCCCGGGTTTCCGAGGGCGAGGATCCGGCGGCGATCGTCTCCTTCGAGATGGAGCAGATGATCCTGCCACGGCTGGCCGGCCCGCACGTGCCCGGTTGCTTCGGCACCGGCGATTTCGCCAGGCAAGCCTATGTCGTCATCGAACGCCTCGAGGGCACCACGCTCTATAGCCGGCTCGGCGAGTTGCCGATCCCGTATGAAGAGGCGAGGGTGATCGTCGGTAAGATCGCCGCCGCGCTGGCCGACCTGCACCGGCAGAACGTCATTCATCACGACATCAAGCCGAGCAGCATCATGTTTCGGCCCTCGGGCGAATGCGTGCTGATCGACTTTGGACTGTCGCACCACAACCTGTTGCCCGACCTGCTGCAGGAAGAGTTTCGCCTGCCTTACGGCACCGCGCCCTACATGGCGCCGGAGCGTCTGCTTGGCGTGCGCGACGATCCGCGCAGCGATCTGTTTTCGCTTGGGGTGTTGCTGTATTTCTTCACGACGGGCGAGCGGCCGTTCGGCGAGAGCGAAACTTTGCGCGGCATGCGGCGGCGGCTATGGCGCGATCCGCAACCGCCCCGCAAGTTGCGGCCGGATTATCCGCCCTGGCTGCAGGAGATCGTGCTGCGCTGCCTCGAGATCGAGCCGGTCTGGCGTCACCCGACGGCGTCGCAACTGGCCTTCGATCTGGCCCATCCCGACCAGGTCAAGCTGACGGCGCGGTCAGAGCGGCTGAAACGCGATCCGCTCAGCACGGTGTGGCGCCGCCGTTTCAACGGCGGCATGACGCAGCCGAAGCCGAAGTCGGACGTCGCCGTTCAACTGGCGTCGGGGCCGATCGTCGCGGTCGCGCTCGACACCGAGGATGGTTCGGGACCGCTCAACGAGTGCCTGCGGATGTCCGCGGCGCATCTGCTGGCGACATTGCCGAATGCGCGGCTCGCCTGCATCAACGTGCTCAAGCTCGGCCGTATCACCATCGACCGGACGCTCGACGAACAGGGCAGCAACAAGCATATCGACCGCCTGGTCGCCCTCCGGCATTGGGCCTCGCCGCTCGAACTCGATGAAAGCCGGCTCACGGTGCACGTGCTGGAGGCCGTCGATCCCGCATCCGCGATTTTGGAATTCACCGGGGTCAATCAGGTCGACCACATCGTAATCGGCGCGCGGCAGAACTCGATGCTGCGCACACTGCTCGGCAGCGTCTCGTCGAAGATCGCGGCCGAAGCCGCCTGCACGGTCACCGTGGTGCGGCCACCACGGTCGGCTGTGGCGATGGCGCCGGAGGCTGGTGGCGGCTGATATCGATCGGGGATCGAAGGATTTACTCGAGCGTTTGGACCGGCGGCGTCTTCGAACGTGCCGGCGCTGGGGCGGGCACAGGGATATTGCCTGCGACGCGCGGATTCTTTTCAGCAGACGCGGGACGGGATCCGCCGGCGCTGGCCGCTTCCGCGCGCGCACCGCGTACATTATCGCTTGAGGCCTGATTGTTTGCGGCCTGCCGTCGCTGCCGCGACGCGCGGGAGCGATCAATTCCCCACGAACGCGCGATCGAGGGCCCTGCCGAATAGCCGATGAACGCGCCGGCGACCGCGCCGACCGGCCCCAGCACGATAGCGCCTGATACCGCGCCAAGCGCGGCGTCCCCGGCGCGGTGCTGCGCGGATGCGGCGGATGTCGCGATTACCAGGATCACTGCAGCTCCGAGGATGGCCTTGATCATGTTCTCGTTCCATCAATGACAGGGACATAGGCTGATCTGGGTTTATGGCCGGAGCATGAAGGTTTCGGGGTCGAGGTGCGACGCAATTCCGGCGGGCCGCGTACGCTCGGGTCTCCCGGATCGGTTATCGGGTGGCCGCCACATCGATGGGGAGGCAATTTCCCCGCTCACGCTCGATTGGAAGGAACCGAAGATGCGTCTCTACTATCACCCGCTCTCCTCGAACTCGCGCCGCGTCGTGATGACCGCGATCCACCTGAACGCAAGTATCGAACTGGTCGTGGTCGATCTCCTGAAAGGCGAGCACAAGGCGCCGGAATATCAGCGGCTAAATCCGAACGGAAAGGTTCCGCTGCTGGACGACGATGGGTTCACCCTGTGGGAGTCTCACGCGATCATGCAATATCTGGCGGATGGAACGCCGGGGCAGGACCTTTACCCCGCGGATATCCGAGGCCGCGCTGACGTCAACCGATGGCTGTTCTGGTCGGCCTATCACTTTACACCTGCGGTGGGCTTCATCAGCAGGGAGCGGGTTTCAAAGAAAATGGTCGGCGGCTCCGGCGCGCCCGATCCGGCAGAAATCGCGCGCGGTGAGGCGTTGCTTACGGCGGCGGCGCAGGTGCTGGAAGATCACCTCGCGCGACATGAGTGGGTTGCGCAAGGCAAACTCACGCTGGCCGATTTGGCGATTGCCTCGCCGCTGATGCACACGGCCGCGGCGGAGCTGCCGGTCACGGGTTACAAGAACCTGCAAAGGTGGTTTGCACAGGTGCAGGCGCTCGAAGCGTGGAAGAAGTCAGCGATGGCGCCCCGGGTTGCCCACGCGTCCTAGATCGCTTCGCCGCGCGCCATCGCCGCCGCATTGCGGATCGCGGCAATGTTGGCTTTGTAGGATTCCATCGTGCCGCCCTTGAACACCGCCGAGCCCGCGACAAAGGCGTTGGCGCCGGCAGCGGCGAGCTGGCCGGACACATCGGCGCCGACACCGCCGTCCACCTCGATATCGATCGGGCGTCCGGCCGTCATCGCCCTGAGGTCGCTGACCTTGCCGACCGCTGACTTGATGAAGGCCTGGCCGCCGAAGCCGGGATTGACCGACATGACCAGCACGAGGTCGATCAGGTCGATGACATATTCGATCGCGCTCACCGGCGTACCGGGATTGAGCACGACGCCGGCCTTCTTGCCGAGCGCGCGGATCGCTTGCAGCGACCGATGCAGGTGCGGACCGGCCTCGGCATGGACGGTGATCTGATCGCAGCCGGCCTTGGCGAAAGCTTCGAGATAGGGATCACACGGCGAGATCATCAAATGCGCGTCAAAAATCTTCTTGGTGTGCGGGCGCATCGCCTTGATGACGTCGGGGCCGTAGGAAATGTTGGGAACGAAATGCCCGTCCATCACGTCGAGATGGATCCAGTCGGCGCCGGCCGCGTCCACAGCGCGGACCTCTTCGCCGAGCCTGGCGAAATCCGCGGCCAGAATCGACGGCGCGATGACGAGGGGACGTGACGCAAATTGCTGAGACATGTGCGCTTCCCAAAGCTCTTGCAAAGGAGGTGAATAGCCCCGCGTAACATGTGGGGTGACCGGGGGCAATGTCGCCGCAGAGCTCTCCTGTGGGCGGAAAAATCTGCCGCTGGGGGCATGAATTGCCGGGGCAGGAAACCACGCCGGATACGAAAAAGCCCGGTTTTATTGGGTTTTTCGTCGTGGCATGGCGCTTGCTGAGTAGTCTGCGGAAGCTCAGTCCGCGTGATGCGGTGTTGTTGGAGTTCGGCCATGTTCCCTGCCATAGGCGCCGCGTCGGCGGCGATCGATGCCCTCAAGTCGCTGACGTCGTCAAAATCGACGACGAAAACGGGATTCGCCCAGGCTGCGTCGAACCCGTTCGATCAGTCCGACAGCACCGCGCAGGCTTCGAGCATGGGCACGGCTACCGGCGGCAGCGGCTTTACGCAGATATCGCCGCAGACCATGAGCGCGCTGCTCGATGCGCAGAGCCAGTCCGCGACGGGATCGACGACCTCGACGACCACGAGCCGCTCCAGCGCGCTGAAGGACCTGTTCTCGAAGATCGACGGCGATGGCGACGGCAAGATCACCCAATCCGAATTCGAAAACGCGCTCGGCGCCGGCGGCACCAACGTCAAGGCAGCCGATAACGTCTTCTCCAAGCTTGACCAGAATGGCGACGGCTCGGTCAGCCTCGACGAAATGTCGTCGGCGCTGAAGGGAGCCGGCGGCAAGGGCGGTCATCACCATCATCGTAGCGCCGGTGGTTCCGGAAACGCCGATGGATCGAATACCGATCCGCTGCTGGCGGCGCTGCAGGGTGCCTCCTCGACATCAACCACCAACAGCGACGGAACGACGACCACGTCCTTGACCTACGCTGACGGATCCAAAGTCACGATGACCTCGGCCGCGAGCGGAAGCGCGTCGAGCGCGGCGACCTCGTCCTATAATTTTCTCGAGCAGATGATCCAGCGCGACGCCAAGGCGCTGGCGTCATCGGCCACTTCGTCGCTGTCCGTGAGTGTCTGAATCTGAGATCCGGCGCGATCCTTTGGCAGGCGACTCAGCCGAAGCGATCACCCCACGCCGGTAGCGCGCCCAGAAAGGGCAGCGCAGTCGCTTCATGGACGCCGCGCGCGATCGCGCGGGCGACCGTGTTGGCGGCCACCATGCCGAGTTCGGTCAGACCGAACAGCGGATCGATCGGCTTTTTGCCGGTCGCCGCCGCAAACACCACGTCGCCGTCGAGCGGCGCGTGGACGGGATAGATTGCGCGCGCCATGCCGGTCTGCGCGATCATCGCCAGCCGTTTGGCCTGCGGCTTGGTCAGCACGGCGTCGGTGACGACGGCCACCAGCGTGGTGTTCTCCGCCGACCTCGCTTCGGGGCCGCCCTTGAGCCGCGCCTTCAACATATCCGGCGTGAACGCCGGCGGCAGTCCGCGGCCGCCGAATTCGTGGCCCGCCTCGAATGGCGCCGCCCAGAACCACGGCCCGTCGCCGACCGTTACGCTGCCGACCGCGTTGACCACCGCGAGTGCGGCGACCAGGATGCCGTCGTCGGTCTGCGCGGAAGCGGAACCGAGGCCGCCCTTGAGATTGGCCGTGGTGGCGCCGAGGCCGGCGCCGACGCTGCCCAGCGCGAAATCGGTACTGGCGGCACGTGCCGCGGCGTAACCGAGATCGCGATAGGGCGGGAAGCGTCCCCAGGCCTTGTTGCCGCCGTTCAGGAGATCGAAGCAGATCGCGCCCGGAACGATCGGAATCAGCGCCTCGCGGATCCGCAACCCGCGGCCCTGTTCGGCGAGCCATGCCTGCACGCCGCCCGCGGCATCCAGCCCAAGCGCCGAGCCGCCGGAGAGCGCGATGGCGTCGATCGCGTCGACGGTACCTTCGAGGTGAAGCACCGATTCTTCACGGGTACCGGGGCCGCCGCCGCGGACGTCGATCGACGCCACCGCGGGAGAATCGAAAACGATCGCGGTAACGCCGGAGGCGAGTGCGGCGTCGTCGGCGTGGCCGACGCGGACGCCGGGAATATCGGTGAGGAGATTTTTCAAGCAGCCCTGTCCACCAGGCCGCATCCAGCCGGGCCTTGCGTAACCGATATATCAGCCGTGGAAAATGCTTCAACTGCCAAGCGCGAGCCGGAGCATTCTGGCGAGTTCGGACTTGCGATAGGGTTTGGTGAGCAGCAGCACGCCGGTATCGAGGCGGCCGTGATGGACGATGGCGTTCTCGGTATATCCTGACGTGTAGAGTACCTTGAGCGACGGCCGCCGCTTCGACGCTTCCTCGACCAGCCGGCGGCCGTTCATGGCGCCGGGCATGATCACGTCGGTGAAAAGCAGGTCGATGGTCTCGGTCGCGTCGATGATAGTCAGGGCTTCCGCGGCGTTGGCAGCTTCGAGGGCGGTATAGCCGAGGCTCTGGATCTGGGTCATCACATATTTGCGCACCATTGAATCGTCCTCGACGACAAGGACGACCTCGGTCCCGCCTTCGACATTGGCCGATATCAGCGCTTCCGCCGCAGTCTGGCCCGATCCGGTGGCACGCGGCAGGTACATCTTGACGGACGTGCCGTGGCCTTCCTCGCTGTAGATCTTGATATGCCCGCCCGATTGCTTGACGAAACCGAACACCATGCTGAGGCCAAGCCCGGTGCCCTTGCCGACTTCCTTGGTGGTGAAGAAGGGATCGAAGACCCGCTCCAGCAAAATTGCCGGAATTCCAGTGCCGGTGTCGCTCACGGCGATCATGACGTAATTACCCGGGGTCAACTCGCTGTGCATGCCCGCATAGTTTTCGTCGAGATAGACGTTGCGGGTCTCGAGCGCGAGCTTGCCGCCCTGGGGCATGGCATCGCGGGCGTTGAGCGCAAGATTGAGAACGGCCGTGGTGAGCTGGCTCGGATCGACCAGGGCCGTCCAGGCGTCGTCGGCCAGTATCGGCTTGATCTGGACCTGTTCGCCGAGCGTCGGGTGCAGCAGCTTGGCGGCCTCCAGCACCAGCGCATTGACGTCGATCTCGCGGGGGCGCAGCGGCTGTTTACGGGCAAAGGCCAGCAGATGCTTGGTCAAATTGGCGCCGCGTTCGGCGGCCTCGTCGATCAGCCTGGCAATCGATACCAGCTCTGGCTGGTCGGCAACGGCTTCCTCC
The DNA here is from genome assembly GCA_038244925.1 of Hyphomicrobiales bacterium. Taxonomy (GTDB): domain Bacteria; phylum Pseudomonadota; class Alphaproteobacteria; order Rhizobiales; family Xanthobacteraceae; genus Bradyrhizobium. The sequence continues at coordinate 17,075 of JBBRSX010000090.1, forward strand.
AGGATTCCGATCGTCCCGGTGATCACGGTCAGGATGTTGTTGAAGTCGTGGGCGACGCCGCCGGTCAACTGGCCAATCGCGTCCATCTTCTGCACATGCCGTATCTGCGCGTCAGCCGCGTGCTTTTCCGTTAGGTCGCGGCCGATGAAGAAGTGGCGCCTGACCGGTTCCGACCAGGTCCCGGTCCAGTTCAGCGCGACCGCCTTGCCGTCCTTGCCGATATAGCGCGTCTCGAAGTTTTGCTTGCTCAGCCCCCGCCGGGCCGTGCGCATCTCGCTGCGGGTGTTTTCGAGATCGTCGGGGTGGATGAATTCGACGGCGCTATGGCCGATCATGTCGGCTGGCTGATAGCCGAGAATGGCCGTGACGCTCGGGCTGACCTGGATAAAATTGCCGGATGTGTCGGTCACCAGGATGAGGTCATGCGAGGTTTCGAAAATGCGCCGCCGCTCTTCGACTTCCTGGCTGAGCGCTTGCTGGTTTCGCTTGCGTTCGGTGATGTCGTGCGCGGTTTTGGACGCGCCGATGATGGCGCCGGAGGCGGAGCGGATCGGAGAGATGCTCAACGAAACCTCGACCGCGCTGCCGTCCTTGTGGACGCGCGAGGTTTCGTGGTGATCGATCCGCTCGCCCTGGCCGATGCGCTCGAGGATATTGCTGACTTCGGCGCACCGGTCGGGCGGGACAATGATGTCGATGCGCCGGCCGACCGCCTCCGTCGAGCTGAAACCGAACAGACGTTCGGCGGCGCCGTTCCAGCCTGTGATGGTGCTGTCGAGCGTCTGGGTAATGATGGCGTCGTTTGATGATTCCACGACAGCGCTGAAAAGGCGCTCACGCTCGGTACGAAGATCTCGCTCGGAGGCAGCCTGCTGGCGGAGCTTTCCGAGCAGGCCCGCCAATTGCGCCTGCAGGCTGACATTGTCGATCAGGAGCACAGTCAGCACGAAGCTGGCGGCGCACAGCCCATAGACCCGGCCGAGATAGAAGCCGAGATCGAACCGCGCCACATTGAGGATGGCAGACAGGGCGATGTCGAACAGCCAGGCGCAGAGCACGACCCACAGCCAGATGTCGAGCACGGAATGTGGCTTGCGATACCAGAGGGCCGCCAGCGCCGCGAGGCTGAAGCACCATACCGTCGAGACCACGCCCAGCATCACAGGCGTGTAATGGCCGTTGCGCAGCAGGATCGGCAGATAGTCATGGCCTGACGTGACGCCCGCGGTGAAGGCGGCCATCGCCACGATCACGGCCGCAATGCTTGTCAGCATCGCCCGTGTGGTCGAGCCCTGCGTCTGCGTGCCGTTATCCCTTGCTTTCAGCAGCGCATAGCCGAGCACCAGCAGCGGAAATCCACCATGCCAGACCATGTAGAGCCAGACGCTGGTTTGGGGGCCGGCGCCGAGCAGTCCGGCAGGTGCAAACAGGCCGGGAAAGGTCAGGGCGTGAACGATGGCCGCGATAGCCGTGAACAGGTATCCACTCGCCAGCAGCAGTAATGCCCGCGAACGCGAAACCCCGAACTGCGAAAACAGCAGGACCGCGGTGATCAGGTCGTTGATCGCAAGCGCGGATTGATAGCTCGCGACGAATGCCGGGACCGGGGTGAGCGGCACGCCGGCAAATGGTACCGCGCAGGCGAACAGAATCGCCGAGACGCCGACAACGGCTATAGCCGCCGTGCGATCACGAGCGGTCGCCGGCATGGTCGAGAGAAAGATACTGCGCCGTTGGCGCGCTCGCATTGTCGTCTCCGGCAAACCGGCATCGAACGCGCCAACAAGATTCGGAACACGCACAATAACGAATTCATCAAGGCCGGATATCTAGCCGATATGCGGATATCGACCCGGAGCCATGCGGTCTTGTCTGCATCGGCACAACATGACAGCGCTGGACGCCCGTGCACCAAGCTTGGGTAGAATCGCGTCAGGCGGAATCAACTCGAGGTTACATAGTACCTGAACCGGGCGGTTGCGGAAGGCCGGGAAAGGGCGGGTCGGTAGTAACCGGCTCTTTACCGACACATTGAATAATGCCCGCGCTGGTTGCGCCAGAACTCAGGCTATCCGTCCTAAACTGCTGCATGTCCGATCCGGGAGGCCTGATGCCCCGCGTCCTTGTTATTGACGACCAATCCGATGTGCGCGCGATGATTTCGATCGTGCTGCGGATCCATCATTTCGAAATCGTCGAGGCCGCCAGTGCAGCGGCGGCGCTAAAGGCGTTCGAGCAACAGAGCTTCGATCTCGCCATCGTCGATATCTTCCTGCAGGGAAGCAACGGCTCCGACGTGATCGGCACGCTGCGCGAACGCGCGCCCGATTTGCCCGTGGTCGCGATATCCGGAATGACGGCGCTGGACTTCCTGTCTGAATCCCCGGGCCTGTCGGACGTTGTCCGCCTGCAGAAGCCGTTTCGTCCGAAGGATCTGATGCGCGCGATCGAACAAGCGCGTGGATCGGTCCGGCCGCCGGTCGCAGCAAGGCGCTAGCGCCCGGCGCGCTTCAGGGCATGCGCGTCGGCCGCCTCACGAGGCTCCGGATCTGCGGCAACGCGGTGTAGCGACAGCGGGACGGAGAGGCGGCAAACCAGGCCCTCGGGACGCCAATCGAATTCCGCTTTACCGCCGAGTTGCGACTCGATGCTCGCGATTACGCTTCGGGTGCCAAAACCGCGCGTGGCCGGCTTCTCGACCCGCGGTCCGCCGGTTTCGACCCAATCGATTTGCAGAACCCCCGCATGGTTTCCCCAATTGACCTCGAGCCGGCCGGATTGCGCCGACAGCGCGCCGTACTTTGCCGAATTGGTGACGAGCTCGTGCAAGGCGAGAGCAACCGTCTGCGCCGTGGCGGGTAACAACTGGACTTCCGGGCCGGACAGCGTGATTTGTTCGCCCATCGCATAGGGCGCGAGCTCTTCGTCGATCAGCTTCCTGATCTCGGCGCCCTGCCAGCTCGACAGCGAGAGCACGGTGTGCACCCGCGCCAGCGCAGTGATCCTGCCTTCGACCGAGCGAATGTAGGACTTCACGTTTTCACCGCGCGTCAGCCGGACGATGGATTGCGCCAGCGCCAGCGCGTTCTTGGCGCGGTGGTCGACTTCCCGGGCCAGCAGGTTCTGGCGTTCTTCGGCCTGCTTGCGTTCGGTAATGTCGACGGTGACGCCGCTGACGCGGATCACACGGCCGTCCTTGTCCGTGCTTGCGGCGGCCGTTCCGGTGCACCAGCGTATTTCGCCGGTCGGCCGAATGATCCGGAATTCCGCTTCGTGCGATCTCGCGCCCTTGACGAAGCATGCCCACGCCTCGCGCAATTCGTGCACGTCATCGGGATGAACCGCACCCTGAATATTGGCCAATGTCAGTTCGAAATTTTTGGGCTCGACGCCGAGAATCTGATATTGGCCTTCGTCCCACAGGCAATCGCCGTTGATCCAGTCCCAGTCCCAGGATCCCATTTTTCCCGCGGCGATCGCCAGGCTGCGGCGCTGTTCGCTTTCCAGCAATCTTGTGTGCGATTCTTCCAGTTCGGCGGTGCGGGCGCGAACGCGGTCCTCGAGTTCGAGGTTGAGCCGCTCCAACTGGCGGGTCTTGCGATAGAGCTCGGCGAATACCTTGATTTTGGCGCGCAACACTTCCGGCACCACCGGCACCGGAACATAGTCGACGGCGCCCATCTCGTATCCGCGCAGCCGGTCGATGTCGCTGACTTGTATCGCCGAGATAAAGATCATCGCCGTCTTCTGGAAGCGGGGATGTTCGCGGATCATGGCCGCGAGTTCAAAACCGTCGAGTTCCGGCATGCAGACATCGACCAGGATGATGGCGACGTCGTTCTTGAGCAGGAACTCGAGCGCTTCGCGACCGGACGAGACCGCAATCAGGTTTTCGCCGATTTCCTTGAGGATCACCTCGTAGGCAAGCAGCTTGGCCGGCTGATCGTCGACCAGAAGGATGTTGACCTTCTCTTGTTCCATCATCTGATTGCGCCGATCAACGGTGTAGCCACATTCGAATCGCGAGCAGCAACTGCTCGGTGTTGACGGGCTTGGCCAGATAGTCCGAAGCGCCGGCTTCGAGGCACTTCTCGCGGTCGCCCTTCATCGCCTTGGCGGTCAGCGCGATAATGGGGAGGCGGCCGAACGACGGATTTTGCCGGATCACGCCCATGGTTTGATAACCGTCCATCTGCGGCATCATGATGTCCATCAGCACGATCGCAATGTTCGGGGTCGATTCCACCAGTGCGATGGCCTCGTGGCCGGTGGTTGCCGTCAACACCTTCATACCGCGCCGTTCCAGCACGCTGGAGAGCGCGAAGATGTTGCGGGCGTCGTCGTCCACCAGTAGTGCTGTCTTGCCAACCAGATCCTCATCGGAACTATTGAGTTTCTCCAGCATCCTCTGCTTCTCGACCGGCAGTTCCGTGATCACACGGTGCAGAAACAGCGACGTTTCGTCGAGCAGGCGTTCCGGCGACTCCACGCCCTTGACCACGATGCTGCGCGCCATGGTGTGGAGTTCCGCGTCTTCTTCGGCCGAAAGTTCCCGGCCCGTGAATACCACCACCGGAACATTCGACAACGATTCGTCGTTGCGGATCTGGTCGAGCACATCGAAGCCGCTCATGTCGGGCAGCCGCAGGTCCAGCACGACGCAGTCGCACGGAGTGTCGCGCAGCGTCGACAGCGCGCCGGCGCCGGTGTCTGACGTGACGATCTCGATATCGTCGTGGTCGAGCAGCGCCCGGATACTCATCTGCTCGGCGGCGTTGTCCTCGACGATCAGCAGGCGTTTGCGGCGCGGTCTTGCATATTCCTTGATCTGACTCAGCGCCGCGCTGACGCCTTCGGTCGTGGTCGGCTTGTTGACGAACGAGAACGCGCCGCGCGCCAGTGCGTGCTGGCGGTCTTCGTCGAGCGTGATGATCTGCACCGGGATGTGCCGGGTCAGCGGATTGTGCTTGAGCTGGCTCAGCACGGTCCAGCCCAGCATGTCCGGCAGGAAGACGTCGAGCGAGACCGCCGACGGCTGGAACTGCTTGGCGAGCTCGAGCGCCTCGGCGCCGCGGTTGGCGACCAGCACCTTGAAACTCTTGTCGTGCGCGAGATCGATCAGCACCCGCGCATAATGCGGGTCGTCTTCTACGATCAGCAGAATGGTGTCTCCTGGCTCCAGATTGAGCCGGTCGTCGGGCAACTGCTCGATCACCCGCTCCTGGGTCGCAGCACTCTGCAACGCTGGTGCGGTGACGTAGGGCGAGGGGATGCGCGGTGCGACCGTGGGTCCGGAATATTTCAGCGGCAGATAAAGCACGAACGTGCTGCCTTTTCCCGGCGCGCTGCGCAGGTGAATTTCGCCGCCGAGCAGGCTCGCGAGTTCGCGGCTGATGGCAAGGCCCAAACCTGTTCCGCCGTATTTGCGGCTGGTGCCGGCGTCGGCCTGCTGGAACGCCTCGAAGATCAGCTTCTGCTTTTCCGGGGGAATGCCGATGCCGGTGTCGGTCACTTCAAACGCGACGACGGCGGGCGCGTGGTTCAGGATCGGATGATCGACGCTCCAGCCGCCGACGGCGGCCGACACGCTCATCTTCACGCCGCCCTCGGCGGTGAACTTGAAGGCGTTCGACAGCAGGTTCTTGAGGACCTGTTGCAGCCGCTTGGAATCCGTCACCATGCTGCGGCCGAGATTCTCGTCGACCGCGATGCTGAACGACAGATGGCGGTTGTCGGCTTCGTGCCGGAACGGCCGTCCGACGGTCTCCAGCAGGTTCTGGGTCAGGATTTCCTCGGCTTCGACGGTCACCGTGCCGGACTCGATCTTCGAAAGATCGAGAATGTCGCTGATCAGATTCAAGAGATCAGTGCCGGCGCCGTGAATGGTACGGGCGAATTCGACCTGCTTCGCCGACAGGTTGCCGTCGGGGTTTTCGGTGAGCTGCTGGCCGAGAATCAGGATGCTGTTGAGCGGCGTCCGCAGCTCATGCGACATGTTGGCTAAAAATTCCGACTTGTACTTGGAGGTCAGCGAAAGTTCGGTGGCCTTTTCCTCGAGCGCGCGTCGCGCCTGTTCGATTTCCTGGTTCTTTCGTTCCACCTCGACGTTGCGCTCGGCGAGCTGCTGCGCCTTCTGTTCGAGCTGTTCGTTGGTCTGCTGCAGTTCCTTCTGCTGGGTCTGCAATTCGCCGGCAAGCTGCTGCGACTGCGTCAGCAGCCCTTCGGTCTGCATCGTGGCCTCGATGCTGTTGAGCACGATGCCGATGCTGTCGGTAAGCTGTTCGAGGAAGGTCATTTGCGAGGTCGTGAACGAACTCACCGAAGAGAGCTCGATCACGGCCTTGACCTGGTTTTCGAACAGAACCGGAAACACCACAAGGTTCTTCGGGTTCATGCGCAGCAACGCCGAATTGATCGGGGCTGCGCTGGTCGGGATGTCCGACACCAGCCGCTGGCGCTTGTCCATCGCGCACTGGCCGATCAGTCCGTCGCCGAACTGCACCCTTAGAGGATTCGGATGGGCGCTGTCGCCTGCGTAAGCGGACAGCAGGCGCAGCTGCGGGTTCTCCGGATTTTCGACCTGGTAGATCACGCCCATATGAGCATTGATCAGCGGCGCCAGCTCGGTCAGCAGCAGCCGGCCCACGGTGGAGAGGTCGCGCTGTCCCTGCAGCATGTTGGTGAACTTGGCGAGGTTGGTTTTCAACCAGTCCTGCTCGGTATTGACCTGCGTCGTCAGGCGCAGGTTGCCGATCATGGTGTTGATGTTGTCCTTGAGCTCGGCGACTTCGCCGCGGGCATCGACCTGGATCGAGCGCGTCAGGTCGCCCTTGGTCACGGCGGTCGCGACCTCGGCGATGGCGCGCACTTGGGACGTCAGGTTGGCGGCGAGCAGGTTGACGTTGCCGGTGAGGTCCTTCCAGGTGCCGGCCGCACCGGGCACGTTGGCCTGGCCGCCGAGCCGGCCCTCGACGCCGACTTCGCGCGCCACGCTGGTGACCTGATCGGCAAACGTCGCCAGCGTCTCGGTCATGTTGTTGATGGTGTCGGCGAGGGCGGCGACTTCGCCCTTCGACTTCACGGTCAGATTTTGTTTGAGGTCGCCGTTGGCGACTGCCGTCACGACCTTGACGATACCGCGAACCTGTTCGGTCAGGTTGGCGGCCATGAAGTTCACGGTGTCGGTGAGGTCCTTCCAGGTTCCGGCGACACCGGGCACCTGGGCCTGACCGCCGAGTTTGCCCTCGGTGCCGACCTCGCGCGCCACGCGCGTCACTTCGCCGGCAAACGCATTGAGCTGATCGACCATGGTGTTGATGGTGTTTTTCAGTTCGAGAATTTCGCCTTTCACGTCGACCGTGATTTTTCGCGAGAGGTCGCCGCGCGCCACCGCGGTCGTGACTTCGGCGATGTTGCGGACTTGCGTGGTGAGGTTGGCGGCGAGCAGATTGACGTTGTCGGTGAGGTCCTTGAACGTGCCGCCGACGCCGGGCACCACGGCCTGACCGCCAAGCCGGCCTTCCGTGCCGACTTCGCGCGCCACGCGGGTCACTTCGGCCGCGAAAGAGCGCAGCTGGTCGACCATGGTGTTGATGGTTTCCTTGAGCTCCAGGATTTCGCCGCGCAGGTCCACCGTGATCTTCTTGGACAGGTCGCCGTTGGCCACGGCGATCGTTACGTCGGCAATATTGCGCACCTGTCCCGTCAGGTTCGACGCCATCGAGTTGACGTTGTCGGTCAGGTCTTTCCAGGTGCCTGCCACGCCGGGCACGGCCGCC